>NZ_JBICRM010000055.1:0-42521 GCF_043197025.1 Nonomuraea marmarensis | reverse complement strand
GACAGGCCGCGACCCGCGCACGGCGGCCCTCCCACGCCCAAAACCAGGCTGCCAACTGCGGGAACGGCCCTCATCGAGGAATTGGACCCCAAAATGATCAACAGAATTCACGCCGTGGATCCAGGCTAAGCGATCGCTCAAATCGACTTGTGCAGTCGCTCAATTCGATTGAGCGACTGCACAACATCGCTTGAGCGTCCGCTTAAGAGATGATCTTTGCTTATCAAAGACTTGCAGGTGAGACCGTCGGACGTGATTTTCGCACTCGCACCCACCGCGAACGCGGCATAGATCACTGGAGAGCCACGTACTGGGAAACCAGTCCGCGTGGTTCGGAGGGAGGCCGCGCGGAAAAGGGCCTGTCAAGCAGGAACCTCGCCGCGCGGCCCCACCCTGTTCGTTTGCGATGAGCCTCGCCCAATCCGTGCCTGGTTGCCCCTCCGGTGCGCTCGCACAATCGAGCCGTGACAGGGCACAAGGGCCCGTCGCATTGACAGGATATGGAGTGACTGAAAGATGTCCGAGAAGAAGATCATCGCGGTGGTCGGGGCCACGGGTGCGCAGGGTGGCGGATTGGCGAGCGCCATCCTGGCGGACCCGGACGGCCCGTTCGCGCTTCGCGCGATCACCCGCCGCGCGGGTACGGACAAGGCTCGTGCGCTGGCCGACCGCGGCGCCGAGGTGGTCGAGGCCGACCTCGGCGACGAGGCCGGCCTGCGCCGGGCGTTCGCCGGCGCGTACGGCGCGTACGTGGTGACGAACTACTGGGAGGGCATGTCCGCCGAGACAGAGCTGGCCCAGGCCCGCAACGCGGCGCGGGCAGCGAAGGACGCCGGGCTGCGGCATGTCATCTGGTCGACGCTGGAGGACACCCGCGCCCACATCCCGGTCACCGACGCGCGGGTGCCGGTACTCGAGGGGTCCTACACCGTTCCGCACTTCGACGCGAAGGCTGAGGCGGACCGGTTCTTCGTCGACCTCGGCGTGCCGACGACATTGCTGCGCACCACCTTCTACTGGGAGGCGTTCCTGCAAGGCTTCGCCCCCAGCCGCGACGACGCCGGCCGCCTGGTGCTGACCCTGCCGATGGGAGACAGCGCGTTGGCGGGAATCGCCGCCGAGGACATCGGCCGGGTCGCACTGGCGATCTTCGCCCGTGGCGAGGAGTTCATCGGCGCGGCGGTCAGCATCGCCGGTGAGCACCTGACCGGCGAGCAACTGGCCGCGGCGTTCGCCGAGCTGTACGGCGAGCCCGTGGCCTACCGGCCGCTGACCCACGACCAGTTCCGCGCGCTGGGCATTCCCGCCGCCGCGGAGATCGGCAACATGTTCCAGTACTACACCGAGGCCGCCGACGCCTTCACCGGCGCCCGCGACCTGGGCCTCGTCCGGGACCTGCACCCGGGCCTGCAGACCTTCCGCGACTGGCTGGCCGCCCACAAGGACGCTCTCACCGTCGGCTGAGACCACCAGACCGACCCCCGTGTGCGGTCCACCGCTCACCCTTCAACGGAGACAACCATGTCCGCATCCGACCACTCCTCGAGCCGGCGGTCGTTCCTCGCCCGCACCGCCGCCGTCATGGCCGTACCGTCGATCGCGGCGCTCGCGGGCGGCACCCTGGCCGAACCCGCGGCGGCCGAGACCACCCTGCCCGACTACGCGCCCGTCCCACCGTCGGCGCTCGGCCCCGCCCTCAACGAGCAGGGCTACTACGTCGGGCGGGTGGAGCGGAACCTGTACTGGGTCACCGACGGCACGTACCAGGCGGCGTTCCTGACCACCCGCGACGGCGTCGTGCTGTTCGACGCGCCCCCGACCATCGGGCACAACCTGCAGCGGGCCATCGACCAGATCGCCGCCGCCGACGGCGTGTCCAACAAGGTGACGCACCTGGTGTACTCGCACCACCACGCCGACCACCTGGGCGCCTCCTCGCTCTTCGGCCGCGACGTCGTGCGGATCGGCCATGCCGAGACCAGGAGGCTGCTGCTGCGCGACAACGACCCGGCCCGACCGGCACCCGACGTCACCTTCAAGGACCGCTACACGCTGCGCGTCGGCGGGCAAAGCATCAAGCTGGCCTGGCACGGCACCAACCACAGCCCGGACAACATCTACATCCACCTGCCCGACCACGACACACTGATGCTCGTCGACGTCGCGCTCCCCGGCTGGGTGCCCATCTACAACCTCAACCTCAGCGAAGACATCCCCGGCTTCATGGCCGCCCCGGCCACCGCCCTGTCCTATCCGTGGAAGCACTACATCGCCGGGCACCTGGGCCGGCTCGGCAACCGCGACGACGTGATCCTGCACCAGCAGTACGTCTCGGACATCGCCGCGAACGTGCGTACCGCCCTCGCCACCGTCGACCCGACACCGTACTTCGTGAAGTACGGCGCGAACACCTGGGCCGCCGTGAAGACGTACCTCGACGCCGTGACCGACTACGCCGCCGCACCGGTCGTCGCGAAGTACACCGGGGTGTTGGCCGCCGCGGACGTGTTCACCGCCAGCAGCACCCTCGTCATCCTGGAGTCGATCCGCCTCGACCTCGGCTTCGGCTCACAGATCCATCCGTAACGCGCCGACGAAAGCCACCGACGCCTCGGGCTTGCCGGTACGCCGGCGGCCCCGAGGCGTGCTGCGAATCGACTTCGATCACGCCTTAGCTGGTGACGCCCGGGTCATCCACGCACAGTCTGTGCCTGGCAAGGATGACGGCGAGGGCGATACTGGTAGATATGGACCGCAATGACCTGGCCGAATTCCTGCGAACCATGCGGGAGCAGCTGCGACCCCAGGACGTCGGCCTGCCGGCCGGCACCGCACGGCGCACGCCCGGGCTGCGCCGCGAAGAGGTCGCCCGGCTCGCGCACATCTCCGTCGAGTACTACGCACGGTTGGAACAGGCCCGCGGATCCAGCCCCTCCCGGCGGGTCCTGAGCGAGCTGGCCCGTGCTCTGCGCCTCAGCATGGACGAATGCGTCCACCTGTTCGAACTCGCCGGCGTCGCCCCGGAGTCGCCGGCCGGACCGCGCTCGGACGTGCCGCCCACGGTGCTCAATCTGCTGGAGCATATGACCGACATCGCGGCGTTCGTGGTCAACGCCCGCTACGACGTCATCGCCTGGAACCCGCTCGCCGCCGCGCTGTTCGAGGACTTCTCCGCCGTGCCACCGGCCCGCCGCAACCTCATCTACCGCCACTTCCTCCACCCCGACCCCGCCGCCCGGCACTACGGCATGACCGGCGCCGAGGAGTTCGGCCGGCTCGCGGTCGGCCAGCTCCGCGTCGCCGCGGGCCGCTACCCCACCGACCCGCAGATCCGCACCATGGTCAACACGCTGCACAAGGAGAGCGCCGAATTCGCCGAGCTGTGGGACGACCACCACGTCGAGAGCGGCTCCCACCACCACAAGATCATGCAGCACCCTGTGGTCGGCACGCTGCAGCTCAACTGCGACACCCTGGCCGTCCCCATGCGCGACCAGTACCTCGTCTGCTTCACCGCCGAACGCGGCAGCCCCTCCCACAACGCGCTCCGGCTGCTCTACGTGGTCGGCACCCAGGACATGACCTTGACGATGGACAACGGATGACACCGCGGCGCTTCACGCCGGTCGGCCTGCTTGCGAAGGGGGAGCTGGAACCGTGGACGCGACGCGGTAGGCCACGGACGACTCAAGAGAAAGCTGCATCGAGTTGGCCCATCGCGTCATCGTCGAGTTCGATGCGTTCGACGGCGACGTTTTCCCGCAGATGCTGAAGCGACGCGGTACCGGGGATCAGCAGCACGTTCTCGGAGAGCCCGGCGAGCCAGGCCAACGCGATCTGGGCCGGTGTGGCGCCGTACTCGTGGGCAAGCCGGATCACGGTCGGGTTGCCGAAGATGACCCCACGGCCTTGCCTCGGCCAGCCCAGCGGGACGTACGGCACGAACGCGATCCCGCGCCGGACGCACTCCCACAGCACCGGCGTTGAACTGCGATCGACCAGGCTGAACGAGTTCTGTACGCAGACGACCTCGGTGACGGCCAGCGCCCGCTGGAGGTGGGCGAGTCGGACGTTGCTCAGACCGATGCCGGCGATCAGTCCGTCGTCCCGCGCTTTGATCATTGCCGCGAGCTGCGCGTCGAACTTCGTGTCCGGATCGGCGGAGTCCATCAGACGAAGGTTGACCGCCGCGAGCTGATCGATCTGGAGTGTCCGCAGGTTGTCTTCGATGCCGTGGCGTAGCTCGTCCGGTGCGTCGTAGGCCAGCACGGCACCCGAATTGTCCCGGCGTGCGCCGACCTTGCTGACGATCACGAGGTTATCGGGGTACGGGTACAGCGCCTCGCGGATGAGCTCGTTGACGATGGTAGGCCCGTAATACTCCGCCGTGTCGATGTGGTTGACCCCGGCCTGAACCACCGTTCGCAGCACGGCCAATGCTTCGTCCCGGTTGCCGGGTGGCCCGAAGACGTCTGGACCGGCCAGCTGCATGGCGCCGTATCCGACGCGTGTGACGGTGGACCGACCTAGGTGAAACGAACGCATGGTCTCTCCTGAGACTCGGTGGGCACGTCGCATCCGCCTGTTCAAGCCGACGGCACGGAGCCGTCCCGTCGGAGCATGCGGACCATGGGCGGTCCACCGGTGACCGCCCACGCCCACAAAACGGTGGCGTTCAGTTCGCGGCCAGTTCCTCGAGCACGGTGGGCCGGCTGGGGCTCCACCCGAACCGCTGCTTCGCCCGCGTACCCTGCGCCTGCTGATCGAGCAGAAGTGCTTCGGCGAACAATTCGCCCAGTCGTGTGCGGGTCTCGTCGGCGGACTCCGGCGCCAGGGTGCCCTCGGGACCGACCGCCGCCTGTGCCATCTCCCGCACGGTGGGGTTGACGCCGGAGGCCGCGATGTAGAGCTCCCCGCCGGGAGCGCGTTCGAGCACGTCGACGTAGAGTTCCGCGAGGTCCTCGACGTGGACCGTGGACCAGTGCTGTTCTCCAGAGCCGATGAGCGGCAACGCTCCATCCTCGGTACGCGGTCCGTAAGTGAACATCCCGGCCGGAATGCCCTTGCCGTGGCCGTACACCACCGACGGCGAGATCACCGAGGCCTTGAGGTCCGACTCGAGAACCCGCCGCTGCCGCTCAACGCGCCATGCGGTGAGAGCGGCAGACCTGTAATCGCTCTCCTCCGTGATGTCTGGGTTGTCGCCCCAGGTCCAGATACCGCCGGTGTAGACGAACGGCTTGTCGGTGCCCTCGAATGCCGTCAGCACAGCAGCGATCAACGCGTCGTCACCATCCTGGCCGAGCGCGGCGAGGTGGATCGCGCCGTCCGCGCCGCGCAACTGCCCGGTCAGCCACGCCACGTCGGTCACGTCACCGACGACCGCCTCGGCGCCGGCGTCGGTCGCCGCCTTCGCCGACTCGTCGCTGCGGACGACCGCACGAACCAGGTGTCCACGCGAGCGAAGGACCTGAAGGACGGAAGTACCGATGTATCCGGTACCACCAGTGATCAAAACGTTCACGCTAGCCCCCTTTTCGAAGCTTCAACTGATGTACGGCCGGCCCGCTGAACCTTCACGTCAGCTGTGACCTGCGCCGTTTCGGATGCCGCTCATCGGCCGGCTCAACTCAACACTTCCAGCCGGCGCAGTCGGCATCCAGGCCCAACAAGTGCCTGGCTCGTCCGACGGCCCACGCAGCGCGGTGACCGAGACCGCTCGGCCATGGTGCTCGGGCCCGATAGCGTCCGCGCTGCCCGTCCACACGCCGATGTCATGGCGGCAGGTACTGGCGAGGATGCCCTGGCCTTGGGCGATCGCGGCCTTGTCCCACGGATGGCGTTGCTGGTCGGCGAGAGGTATGAGTCGCCCTGTCCCGCTCGAAAATGGGATCGTGCTCTGGCCTGGGCTTCTCTGCTGACTCAAGCGGCGCGGGTGTACTCGTTGATGAGGCCGCCGAGGATCGGTTTGCGCCGGATGCGTCGCGCATCAAGGTCGTCAGCAAGCAGAGGCGTGTCCACGCGACCCTCCGGCGGGCATTGCCGCAGGGACTGGTGCGGCCTATGGGAGTTGTCATGCAGGGCATACTCCTTCAGCACCGCACGCAGGTGCCCCTGGTTGTAGATCAGCATCCGATCCAGCAGCTCCCGGCGTAACGTGCCCACCAGGCGCTCGCAGATCGCGTTGGCTCTCGGCGCGCCAGGCGGACTCCTGACCATCTCCATGCCCTCGGCTTCGAAGACCGCATCGAAGCCGGCGGCGAACGTGCTGTCGCGGTCCCGGAGTAGGAATCGCAGCGCATCCATCCGCTCGCCCAGGTCCATCGCCAGGTTACGCGCCTGCTGAGCAACCCAGGCACCAGTCGGTTGCGTGGTCACCCCGGCGATGTGCAGGCGGCGGGTCCCCTGCTCGACGAAGATCAGAATATAGATCCGCCGGAGCAGCACCGTGTCCACGGTGAGAAAGTCACACGCGAGAATACGGTGGGCCTGGGCCGACAGGAACTCCCGCCAGGTCGGGCCCGATCGGCGCGGCGCGGGGCCGATCCCCGCGGCGTTCAGGATCTCCCACACAGTGGAATAAGCGATCTTGTACGCCAAGCGCGACAGCTCGCCTTGGATCCGCCTGTGCCCCCAGCTCGGGTTGTCGCGGGCCACGGCCAGGATCAGCTTCTTGACGGACACCTGCGTCGGCGGACGGCCGGGACGGTGCCGGTGATGGCAGGTCCATTTTCTGGCGACCAGCAGCCGGTGCCACCGCAACAGCGTGCCCGGCGTTACCGGGAACACCGTCGCCCAGCCGACCCGGGGAATCTGCCGGGACAGGGCCGACAACCATAATCGATCGGCGGCCTCGCAGCGGGGACGGGTGATGTGACGGCGCAGCACCGCGTTCTCGTGCCGCAGCACCAAAAGCTCGGCGTCCTTGGACAACTCGGAGCGAACCAGCACGACGATCAGCTCCAGCACCCTGTGGGGCTCAAGAACTCGAATCACTACCAGCGCAGAGCCCCTCGTCGGGTGGGCGGAAGGGCCCAGGGCACCGAGCGGCCAGCCCGGGTCGGCTGGGATCATATATCGTGATCTTGTCCACGGTGTACGCCATCACCCGGCGCCTGCTCTCTTTGCCCGCACTGCTGCTACGCCGCGACGTCTCCAAGGAGGCGGAACTGCTGGTGCTCCGACATCAGAACGCGGTCCTACGCCGCCAGGTCCCACGGGTGCGGTACGAACCAGCTGACCGCCTGTGGCTTGCGGCACTTTCGCACTTGATACCCCGTCAGCTCTGGGGGAAGATCTTCCCAATAACCCCGGCCACACTGCTGGCCTGGCACCGCACACTCGTGGCGAACAAGTGGGACTACAGCAACCGTCGCCGTCCCGGACGGCCATCCACCGCGGCTGCGGTCAAGGCCCTCATCCTGCGCATGGCCACGGAGAACACGGAGTGGGGCCACCGACGCATCCATGGTGAACTGACCCGCCTCGGCCACCAGATCTCGGCATCTACCGTCTGGAACATCCTGAACCAGGCCGGGATCGACCCCGCTCCGCGCCGCAGCGGGCCGACATGGAAGCAGTCCTGACCGCCCAGGCCGAGCACATCGTCGCCATCGACTTCCTGCACGTGGACACCGTCAACCTCACACGCCTGTACGCCCTGATCATGCTCGAACACGGCAACCGCCGCGCCCACCTGCTCGGCGTCACCGCCAACCCCACCGGGCCGTGGACCGCCCAGGCCGCCCGCAACTTCCTCATCAACACCGCCACCGACACCGACATGCAGAAGCTGAAGTTCCTGATCCGCGACCGCGGCGGCCAGTTCACCGAAGCCTTCGACACGGTCTTCGCCGACGCCAGCCTGCGCGTCCTCAAGAGCCCACCGCAAGCCCCGAAAGCGAACGCACACTGCGAAAGGATCATCGGCACCCTACGCCGCGAACTCCTGGACAGCATGCTCATCCTCAACGAGCACCATCTCCGCCGAACCCTCACCCGCTACCTGGAGCACTACCACACCGCCCGACCTCACCGCAGCATCGGACAGTTGTCCCCAGCGCAAGCCGAAACCAGACCGCCCACCCCCATCGGCCTGACCACCCAACGAGTACACCGCAGAGCCATCCTCGGCGGCCTCATCAACGAGTACCAGATCGCCAGCTGAAACCACCGAGAATCGGCAGGGTCAGGTCAGACACCGAATCCTATTATTGAGCCCCACACGCTGCGTCCTGTCCCAAATCCAATCACGGATCCCGAGCGAATCATCGACCTGAACATACGCCGACGAGACCGGCTCGGCGGCGTCCGCCACGAGTACTCACATGCGGCTTGACCTGCACGGATGGAGTTTTCGGCAGGCGCAAGGTCAGCAGGATCAGCCAGCCCACAACTCGGATGAAGATCAGGTAGAGCAGACGGAAGCACACAAGGAGCGAGGATAAACCGCAGGTCAACCACCGTACACGGGTATTGGCACAGCACACGCAGGTCAGCGGCCTGCGCTCAGCCGTCACCCGCGATCGTGGGCCAAGCCATGTCCTTCTCAGTTCGGATCGAATCGAACCAGGCACGCGACATCTTCATGTCGGCGAGCACGGCCGAGCCGTGGGGTACACCGAGGATCCGCTCGACCGCCCACATATACCCGGCAACGGTCCGCTCCACCACCGTCATGTCGACATCGCGATCTTCAAGCGCGAAGAACTGATCCGCGAGGTCGTCGTTCAGATCTTGGATCAGCGTAGCCAAGACACGAATGATCGCCTCGGGATCGGGAATCACGAACACCCCCTCGTCCATGCCTTGCCCGAGGATAGGCCGCAACAGGTGGGTGAGCTGATCGATGATCCCCATGCGGACTCCCTGACGAACACGCGCATTGCCGTCGGAGTACCAGACCCGCAGGGTGCTCACCAGAACCTCGCGCCGCTGATCTTTGCGTGCCATCAGTTCAGCGAGGACGCCGCGCAGCTTGCCCGTCGCGGACAGTCCGGGGTCTTCGACGATCGGCTCAAGGAGCGCCGCCACGGCTTTCCCGAAGCGTTCAACCACAGCCCGGAGCAGCTCCTGCTTCGATCCGAAGTAGTGGTAAAAGGCACCCCGGGAGGTGCCGACCTCATCCAGCACATCCTGGATACTCATCTGCTCGTAGCCCTTGGACTCGATCAATCGTTGAGCAGCGTCGAGGAACTCGTCGCGGCGGCGCGCATACGCCGCCGCATTTACTGTCCGCGCCATATCGGAATCACTTGTGTACGCGCGTCAGTGGGCATAGGGGCGTTCGATGAGGCCACCCGAACTGGCGCGTGCACGTAAGTAGTCATCGAAGGTCACCGTACCCCGGTCGCCGTTGGTGAGCAGGTGGTCGCCGAGACCGAATGCCGCCCCCACGCGTCCCGGCACTGGGATCTTGACGACTCGGCGGCGCCGACCCGCCGTGGCCAAGTACGCGTGCATCAAGTCGGCCATGGACTCCACGTGCGGCCCTCCGAGCTCGCGGGCCCGGCCGGCGGGCGGCCCCAGAATCAGCTCCATCATGCGGTCGGCGACATCACCCACATCCACTGGCTGAAAGAGCGCCCCACGTGGCACTATCGCGATCGGCCCCTTGGCCAGCCTCATCAAAAACATTAACAAAAGGTCATGGAACTCGGTGGCACGTAGCACCGTCCACGGCAGCCCCGACTCCTCGACCACACGCTCGGACTCCAGCTTGGCTCGAAAAAACCCGAACGGCACCCGGTCCACCCCCACGATCGAGACGTAGACCAGGTGCGGGCGCGCGTCTCCCAAGGCATCCAGCAGTCCTTGGGTCTGCGCTACATCACGCTGCGGGCGGCGGTAGTCAGCCGCACTCGCGCAATGCGCGATCACATCGACACCGTCGACAGCGGCGGCAAGGCCCTCTCCGGTCTCTAGATCACCCCGTACGAACCCCGACCCTTCGGGCCGTCGCCGGCTCAGCACGCGGACCTCGGCCCGGCCATCCAGCCGTCGCACCAGTTCGCGCCCCAGCACGCCGGTGCCACCAGTAACTAACACTTTCATCGACCCGGCGGACCTCCCTTCATAACCGTCGCTAGGTTGACGTTCCGCCACACAATAATAAACCGTCTGTCGGTCTATTATGATATGGGGCGGCTGGGCGCAGACCGCGTGCGCTGACAATTCCTGTCTGCCGCCGGCATCGTGGATGCCACCTGTGTTCACCCGCGCGCCTTGCTCGACTGCCCTTTGCGTGCGCGGTTTGTGCGCGGAGGCTGGGTAGCGGACTCCCGCTCTGCGGGCTTGGCGCTGCTGGACGAAGACGTCACCGCCCCTGTAGGGCCCACGTGGCAAGCACAACCCCGGCTGTAGAGCGGTCCGGCACGGCTGCGACGCTGGGTCGGTGGCGCTGGGCGGCCGCCGGCTGCCGATTCGCCCGTCGCGGGTGCGCACCGCCAATGGCAGTGGCGAGGTCGGCACCCCCGCCTATGAGCTGTTCTCTCCACAGAGATCCTCGATGAGATGGCCGTGCACTCCAGTGCCAAGTCAGTAGGAACTACACAATGCATCGCCTGGGTGGGTGGGTATCGCGAGGGTTGACTAGGCCGGACTGGTAGGCGAAGACGACGAGCTGGGCGCGGTCGCGAGCATGCAGCTTGGTCATGGCGCGGCTGATGTGGGTCTTGGCCGTGGCCGGGCTGATCACCAGGTGGGCGGCGATCTCGTCGTTGGACAGCCCGCGTGCGGCCAGTACGGTCACCTAATGCTCGCGCTCAGTGAGCTGGTCCGCCCCTGCTGGGGGCTGGTTGCGGGCGGCGGGAGACGAACTCGGCGATGAGGCGGCGGGTGATGGCCGGTGCCAGCAGTGCTTCCCCGCGGGCGGCCACCCGGATCCCGTGCAGCAGGTCGCCCGGCTCGGTGTCCTTGACAAGGAAACCGGTGGCACCGGCACGCAGGGCTTCGTAGACGTACTCGTCCAGCCCGTAGCTGGTCAGGGTGATCACGTGGACGCCGGACAGCTTCGGGTCGGCGGCGATCTGCCGGGTGGCCTCGATGCCGTCCATGCCAGGCATCTGCACGTCGATGAGGGCGACGTCGGGCAGGTGCGCGCGGACCAGCGCCAGCCCTTGGGCGCCGTCGGCGGCTTCGCCGACCACCTCCAAGCCGTTTTGGGCCTCCAACAGTGCGCGGAAGCCGGCGCGGATGAGGGGCTGGTCGTCGATGAGGATGATACGGATCACGAGAGGTCCTCGGTGGGGAGTTCGGCGCGGGCGGTGAAGCCACCGTGCGGGCGAGGACGGGTGTGCAGTCTTCCGCCGAGCGCGGTGACACGCTCGCGCATGCCGGTCAGGCCGTTGCCCGGGACGGGCGGGCAGGCTGGTGAGGCCAGGCCGTCGTCGTCGATCTGGACCGTCAAATCCTGCGCGCCGTAGGTGAGGGTTACCGTGGCCGTGGCGGGCCCGGCGTGCCGAGAGACGTTGGTCAGCGCCTCTTGGACGATGCGGTAGGCGGCGCGCTCCACGTGAGCGGGCAGGCATGGCCGGTGACCGTCACCGTCGTGGGCAGCCCTGCCGAGCTGACCCGGCGATGAGGTTGTTCAGGTGGTTCAGGCCGCTGCCTGCGGGCTCGTCCGTGTCGCGCAACACCTCCAGGGTGGCGCGCAACTCCCGCATGGCCTCAAGCTCGGCGAGCTGACCGGTGACTACGTTCTCGACACCGCCCATACCCGGATCAGGTTCGTCGCCCGGCACGCGATGGCCACCAAGGTGCGCGGGCAGTTCGACGAGTTCGAGGGCGGCGCGTACCTGAACGGCGACGACCCGTCGAAGTCGAGCGCCCAGCTCACGATCCAGGCGAAGAGCATCCAGACCCGCAACCGGCAGCGCGACGAGCACCTGCGCAGCAAGTTCCTGGACATGGACGACCACCCGGCCATCACCTTCGCCTCGACCAAGGTGAAGCAGGTCGGCGAGACCAACTTCAAGGTCACCGGTGACCTGACCATCCGCGGCGTGACCAAGCCGGTCACCGTGGACTTCGAGCTGACCGGCGCCGAGAACGACCCGTGGGGCGACTTCCGGGTCGGCTTCGAGGGCAGCGTCACGATCAACCGCAAGGACTGGGGCGTGAACTGGAACGCCGCGACCGGGGTCCTGGTCAGCGAGAAGGTGACGCTGAAGTTCGACGTCTCCGCGATCCGGCACGCCCCGACCGCATCCAACGCCGACTTGCCCGGCCGATAGCCATAGGAGTCCGGATGGAAGATCGGCTCGACCTTCGGTGCTCCAGATACATCCACACCACCGTCTTGGCCACCCGGTCGGCCACGGTCGGCTCTTGCGGGACTACCTCGCGGTGCTCGACCGGGAGGAGTGGTGCCAGACGGTTCGCGCGAACCTCGACCGAGCCGACGACTTCTACGCCTGGTTCGCCGACAACGTGGCAGCCCTGCTGCGCCGCGAGCCTTCACGGGTAAGGAGACGTGAGCCGCAACGTACGGGTGCGGTGGGCTGTGAATGTGGGACGGTCGGGCGCTCGGGCTCGTGAGCCGGCCGGGGCGGCGGCGCACGCTGGAGTGCCGATCACGCCGCGGGGGTGCGGGGCCGGGAATTCCGATCCGGCCGGCCAGGGCTTCGACGGTCCGGCCTCCCCCACCGCCCAGGACGCGAACGCCCACCGCACGATGTCACTACCGGGCCTCGATCGGGATGCCCCGGAACAGGCCGATGCCGGGGATGTCCACGCTCGCATCCTCGGCCGTTGGCGCCACGTCGGTGAAGGCGTTGTAGAAGGACGCGGTCTCGCCGCTCGTCCAAGCCCTGCCGCGCAGGTCCGAGCACAGACAGCCGGCATCGTTGCTCGCGGTGGCGTGCCTGCCGCCGGTGGCCGGATCGATGAGAACGACGGCGTCGGTGCTGTAGGTGGGCAGACCCACGTTCTTCCCGAAAGCGGACCCTGGCTCCCACCTGCCGCCCGCGTTGTTCGCGGAAACGAACTTCACCGACCATTCGAGCGTCACGGTCTTGCCGTCGCGGCTCAGCGAGTCGATCCGTACCTGCAGGTTGTAGCCATTCCTCGGCACGTCACGCTGAGCCAGCGCGCCGCCCTGCGACAACCGATCGCCCGGCCCTCCCGGCCAGAGCACGACGAGCAATACCGCCGCCGTCACAGCGACGGCGGCCAGAACCGCGGCCACGGGGATCCATCGCCGCCGCCTCCTTCGCAACGCCTCGGCGGCGATGATCGTCCCGGATCCCTCGACAGGAGTCCAGATCTCCTCGACGACTTCCGTGGCGCTCTGGACCGTTACCCTCTCCCGGCCGAGCAGCCGGTCCAGCAACTGCTGTGAGGAAGGACGGCGGCTGGGATCCTTCTCCAGCGCGTACTCCACGACAGGACGCAGCCGGTCGTCCAGGCCATCCAGCCGTGGCGCATCGTGGACGATCCGATACATCAACTCAGCGGCGCCGCCCAGGCCGAAGGGCGGGCTGCCGGTCCCCGCATAGGTGATCACGCCGCCCCAGGCGAACACGTCGGTCGCGGGGCTCACCCGCTCTCCTCTGGGTTGCTCGGGGGCCATGTAGGCGGGTGTGCCGATCAACGACTGGGTGCCCAGGGTGTCGGCGAGCTGAGCGATGCCGAAGTCGATGACGCGGGGCCCGCCGAGAGGGCTGAGCAGGATGTTGGAGGGCTTGAGATCGCGGTGGATGACCTCGGCCTGGTGAATGGCGACGAGGGCGGTGGCCACACCGACCGCGAGCGCCTCCAAGTTGGCGCCCACGAACGGTCCCTGCGCCTCGACCACGGCAGCCAGGTCGGGACCTTCCACGTACTCGGTCACGAGGTACGCCAGCCCATTGTCCACACCGGAATCCAGCACGGGCGCGGTGCAGAACCGTGCCACCCGCCGGGCCGCCTCGGCCTCCTTGTCGAAACGCCGCCGGAACTCCTCCTGAAATGCTCGGTCCGGCTTCATCACCTTCAGCGCGACACGCCGCCCCGAAGGATCACTCGCCAGGTACACCACGCCCATACCGCCCTCACCGAGCCGCCGGACAAGGGTGTAGGGGCCGACCGTCCTCACAGACGTCGTCCTGCCGTCAACATCCATGTGGTCAGCCTTCCCGATCTTTGGACCGCCCGCAATTACAGAATCAATGCCGGTATCTGGTGATCGGTAAGTGTCCTTTACGGTTTGCGTCCCACGCCACAGACCGCGTTGATCACTTCCGACGGCGGCTGTTGCGTCCCCGGCGGCGGTCGCCGGAGCGGCGCGGAGACCACGCCTGGCTCCACGAGCTCGAGCCCCCTCGAAGTAGCCGGCCAGCTGCTCGGGGCTGCGCAGCGTGTAGGGGAAGGCGGCCCGCTCATTGTAGAAGCTCACCGCCCCCACCAGCGCCGGATTGACGTTGACACCGTCAGACAGCGCCAGATGGCTGCCCGGTGGCAACGCCGCGACATATCGGCGGACGGGGTCGGGATCGCGCACGTCGGCGTCGATGTAGTCGGTCATGCCCTCCGGGCTGCCGGCAAGCAGGATGCGGGCGTGCACGAGCACCAGCGGGTCGTTGTCGACGTAGACGACGCGGGACTCGGGGGCGATACGCTGCGCCACTTCTTGGGTGCTGTCGGCGATGGGCAGGCCTGTCCGGTGCCAGAACTGATGCAGCGGGTCTGACCTGGTCTTCTAGGCTTGACTCTCGTGCTGTTTCGACTTCTGTATCTGCTGGTGGTCAGGGTATTCGGCTGGCTGGTGCTGCTCACACGGGGCAGCGCTTCCAAAGAGGTGGAGATCTTGGTGTTGCGGCATGAGATCGCGGTGCTGCGTCGCCAGGTCGCCCAGCCCAGGCCGAACTGGGCCGATCGGGCGCTGCTGGCCGCGCTGGCAAGGCTGTTACCCGCTCGCCTTCGACTGCATCGCATCGTGACGCCCGGCACGCTGCTCGCCTGGCACCGCAGGCTGGTCAAGAAGAAGTGGACCTACCCCGCCAAGCAGGGCCGACCCCCAATCTCCGAAGAGATCCGCGATCTGATCGTCCGGTTGGCGCGGGAGAATCCACGATGGGGACACCGGCGCATCCAGGGCGAGCTCCTCGGTCTCGGATACAGCGTGGGGGAAGGGACGGTCCGCCGGGTCCTGGCAGCGGCGGGATTGGGGCCCGCGCCGCGCCGGGCCTCACCGACCTGGCGCCAGTTCCTCACCTCTCAAGCCTCCGGCATCCTGGCATGCGACTTTCTCCACGTCGATACGGTGTTCCTCAAGCGCCTGTACGTGTTGTTCGTCATGGAGATCGAAACGCGGCGCGGGCACATCCTCGGTGCCACGGCTCATCCGAGCGGTGCCTGGACGGCGCAGCAGGCACGCAATCTGCTGATGGAACTGGGCGAGCGAGCCGACGCCTTCCGGTTCCTGATCCGGGACAGGGATGGCAAGTCTGGCAGAGCATTTGACGAGGTGCTCGTCGGCGCGGGCGTGCACGTCCTGAAGATTCCGCCGCGCTCGCCACGGGCGAACGCGTTCGCCGCGCGGTTCGTCGGCACACTTCGGCGCGAATGCCTCGACCACCTGATCATCTACGGTGAACGGCACCTGCGTACAGTTCTGGCCGCGTATGAACGCCACTTCAACCAGCATCGCCCGCATCAGGGCCGTTCGCTCCGCCCGCCGATGCACGACTCCAGCGAAGTGATCGACATGACCGTCCGGATCCACCGTCGAAGGACTGTCACTGGACTGATCAGCGAGTACCGCAGGGCAGCCTGACCGCCCTGCAAACGCCCAGCTCAGCAGCAGTATCCGCGTTTTGGCACCGCACAACCTCGTGACCAGGGCTGTGTTGCCCGGAGTACGGGACCGAGTAGGTCGTCGGTGCCGAGCGTCAGGCGACGGCGACTATTGCACTGCCGGATGCGGGCATGGTGCCGAGGGCGGCGCAAAGCCGTTCGCGAGGGCGTAACGGTGACGCCTGTGCGCGTGACGCCTGCGCTACGAAACGGACCTCGCCCGCTACCAGCCCCGCTGGCCGTCCAGGAGTTCGCGTAGCAGGTCCGCGTGTCCGGCATGTCGGCTGATGTCCATCGTCACGTGCACCATCGCCCATCGCAGGGTGTAATCGCCCCTGGTCTGGGCGCCGATACTGTCGAGTTCGAGGGATTCGATGACCTCGTCACTGGCGCTGCAGGCCGTGCGGTAGCGGCCGAGCAGGCTATCGAGGTCGTCGTCCTCGGTGACCCGCCAGTCGCCGTCCGGGTCGTCGGCTCCGAACGGCATCGGGTGCTCCTGGCCGCCGAGCACGATGCCGAACCAGTGCTGTTCCACTGTGACGAGGTGGGTCAGGAGGCCGCCCATGCTGATCTCGGATGGCACCAGCCTGGCGCGCAGGTGCGATTCGGACAGGCCGGTCGCCTTCGCCGCGATCGTCGCTCTGGCGAAGCGCAGCCAGGCCCACAGCATGTCCTTCTCGCCGAGCCGGTGGCCAGGGATCCGGCGCTCGTGGGTGTGCTGAGCGACGGGGACGTGGTGTGCCATCGCTAGGCCATCCGTTCGCTGAGCCAGGCCAGGGCGAGGGGATAGCGGTATTCGATGCCGCCGTGGCCGCCGTCGAAGAGCTCGAAGAAGATCCGCTCGTCCGGTACGCCGGCCGTCTTCAGCGCTCGCCGGAACGCGGTCGCGCCGAAGTCGAGGTAGTACTCGTCTTTGTCGCCGGCGTCGATCCAGATCGCCCGGAGCGAGCGCAGCGCCTCGGCGTACACCGGCCGGCTGGCCATCACCACTGGATCCCAGGCCAGCCAGCGCTCCCACACCTGCGGCACCATCGCGCCGGTGTCGTCGAAGGGGATCCGCACGGTGCCGTCCTCGTCCGCGGAGTACGCCGACGCGTAGGCGTACACCTCGATCAGCTCGAGATCTCCCGCCTTCGGCCCGGCGGGCCGGGTCCGAAAGTCGGTGAGGAAGCGCTCGTAGGACCCGCCGTACAGGTCGCGCAGCAACCGGGCTCGCCGGGTCAGCTCGCTCCGGTAGCCGACCTCGAACAGCGCATCTCCGGCGTGGGTGGCCAGCGCGCCGAACAGGTCCGGCCGCAGCATCGAGGTGACCATCGCGCAGTAGCCGCCGGTGCTCTTGCCGGCCAGCGCCCGGTGGTCGCGATCGGCGAGGGTGCGGTAGCGGGCGTCGATCCATGGCACGATCTCGTCGCAGAGGTAGGAGTGGTAGCGGCCGGTTGCCGGGGAGTTCAGGAACTGGCTGCCGCCGTAGGCGGTCCAGCCGTCGGCGAAGACGACGATCGCGGGCGGCGTCTGGCCGCCGGCGAACAGCGCGTCGACCAGTTCCGGGTACGGCTGCCGGAACGGCTGCCGGTTGAACCACATGCCGGCATGCCCGCTGTATCCCGGAGTCACGTAGATCACCGGGTAGCGCCGGTCGCGTTCGGCGTCGTAGCCCGGCGGTAGGTACACCAGCAGCGGCCGCTGGTGCGGATCTTTGAGCGGGTTGTCGCGCAGCAGCACGCTGTCGATCACGACATGGTCGAAACGTCCGGCCAGGTCGGCGGCCCAGGGCAACATCACGGAATCTCCTGCCTGCTCAGCCGATGGCTTCGATGGTGCGAATGATCTGGTTGAGATGGGCGATGTCATGACCGGCCATCTTCTGCGCCAGCCGGATGGCCGGCTCCTCGCCCTGCTCCGGATGCAGGCCGGTGCGGGCCTGCTGCGCCGGATCCATCGAGCGGTAGAGCACGACGTTGGCCCGGCGGATCGCCTCCCACGCCTGGAGCAGCTCTGGGAAGGGCGGCTTGGGCAGTGCCACCAACCGCTTCTCGTCGTAGGCCGGGTAGCTCGGCCGCTCCCCGGTGAGGATCAGCCGGATCCGGAAGCCGTAGCAGATGTCCACGTCGAACAGATGGCCGACGTTCTGCTCGAGGGACCACTCGCCGTCCGGCCGGGCGCTCCACTGGTCCTCGCGCAGACCGGGCGACCAGCCGGCGTACCTCTGCCGGGGTCTCGGCGAGCTGGTCGACCGGGCTCCGGTCGCCGAGAGCCGCCAACAACGCCGCGACATAGGCATCAGGTTCACCCGTCGCGTCCGGTATTTCGATGGCTCGGGTATGGGTCATGGCGCGTCCTCCAGAGGTCCAGCCGGCTCAGTCGTCAGAGACTGTAAGCGACACGACTGCAGGCACCGGAGCTGCGCGGACGAACCACGACGTTCCGTCGCGCATCGATACGGCGACAGGCATGATTCCCCCGCCGGGCCGACGAATCGTCTGTCCCGTCACGACCGGACAGGAGCGGCCTCGACCGAGGAGAGCACGATGGTGGTGACCACCTGCCGGACGCCCTCGATCGACACGATGGCATCGAGCAACTGTTGCAGGCCCAGAGAAGAGGCGGCCCGCACCTTCAAAAGGGCGCACCACTGCCCGGTCACCCGGTGGCACTCCTCGACCACCGCCTCCGGGGTGGACACCTCGAACAGCCGGCCGATGACCGTAGCCAGTTGATCATGGTCGGCCTGCACGGACACGAAGGCGCACAGCCCGAGGTCGACAGCGGACCAGTCCACCACCGCCCGGTACCCGCGGATCACGCCATCGCGCTCAAGACGCTTGACCCGCTCGTGCACCGCCGGACGGGACACGTGCACACGGCGCGCGATCTCCTCGTGGCTGATCCGCCCTTGGGTGGACACCAGCCTGATGATCTCCCGGTCCACCACATCCAGGTCCTTGGGCATGCACGTTCGTCCGTTCGAGTCGAGGGGCTGTGCCTCCATCATCCCGCGTGGTCAATGCACGGCACTCTCGCGGGGCTACTTGGCGGCTGGGGCGCGTTCGCGAGAAGACGGTCATCAGAAACCGGAGAGAGGCCCTCCGGTCGGGTTCGTGCGACCAGAGGAAAAGTAACTCTGCGTAGCCATCGGCCTGAGCCCCTCTTGGAGGACGGTCAGTCGTGCTCGGCCGCCCTATCGGGCGGCAGCGTGTCGGCCGTCTTCCTTACCTCACCCCGCGATGGCAAAGCGCTCCTGCCGGTGAAGGTGTTGAGCTGCTTGTAGCGGGTTCGAGGTGCGGTCGGCTGTTGCGGCTATTCGGTGGGCCGGCGTGCCTGTCTTACTTCGCGGTCGATGGCCCAGGCGTCCGCTACTGGGCCCACGTGCCCGAGCTTGTCGGGGTTGATCACCAAGCGGATCGTCTGGATCTGCCCCTCGAGTACATCGAGGCGCCTTGCCGTCCCGGTCGCGGAAGATCGCGCCCGGCTGGCCGTTGACCTCGTGCGGCTCGAACGTCACGTCGATCCGGGCCATCCAGGGGAAGACGGCGGCAACCAGCCGGGACACGTTCTCGGCGCCGATGACGGCCCTGGCCAGCTGCGGGGCCTTGCCACCGCCGTCGCCGACCATCGATACGTCGGCGGCGAGCAGTTCCTGCAGGCCGGCGACGTCGCCTTCGCGGAGGGCGTCGAAGAACCGCGACGCCAGTTCCTCCCGCTCTTTGCGGACCGCCTCGAAGCGGGGCCGGCCTGCGGCCATATGGCGCCGCGCCCGCACCGCCAGCTCCCGGCATGCCGCCTCCGAGCGCCCCACCGCCGACGCGACCTCGGGAAAGCCGAAGTCGAACACCTTCCGCAGTACGAAGACCGCCCGCTCGAGCGGGCTGAGCCGCTCGAGCAGCAACAGGGCCGCCATCGACACCGAGTCGGCCAGCTCCCCCGACCGCGCCGGATCCTCATAAGGGTCGGCGAGCAGCGGCTCGGGGAACCACGGCCCGACGTACTCCTCGCGCCGGACGCGGGCCGAGCGCAGCACGTCGATCGGGATCCGGGTCACCGTGGCCGACAGGAACGCCTTGGCCGACCTGGGTTGTGTCGGGGAGGTCGTGCCAGTGGCGCGCGTAGGCTTCCTGGCTCGGGTCTTTCAGCGCCTGTGCCGAGAACAGGGTACGGCTGCGCAGCCCGCGGACTAGCAACTGCTGGAACGGCTGGTTGTCATAGCCGGTACCGTTGCTTGCGCGGATCTTCAAGTGCGCGAACTCGCCTGGTTCGTCGGCCAGCAGGGCGCGCAGGCGGTGGGTGACCGCCGGACTGTCCTGAATGTGTTCCACCGTCCGCACCGCCCGGCCGCTGCGGTGCTCCTCGGCCAGCTCGGTGAGCACGTCCCGGACGAGCCGTCGCCGGTGTTCCAGGCGTGCGCCCGTATCTTGCCCGCCAGCTCGGCCTCGGCCGAGGCGAAGTCCTTCAGCCCGAACGCTTTGGCGATCTCCCAGGTGTGTTCCAGCCGTGTCTTGTCCCGCTCGGTGTAGCGCTTCACGCAGGACGGATCGTCGATCCCCAGCTGGGCGGCGGCGACGTCCAGGACCTCGTTCGGCACCTCCAGCGGATCAGCCAGAAAGCACCCCAGATAGCGAACGGTCACGAGCTGGAGGGCGAAGCCGCATCGGATGTGCCGGCCGCGATGTCCCTTGATGAGGGCCATGTCCTCGTTGTCGAGAAAGAAGATCTTCTCCATCTCGGCCCGGGAGGGCGGACCGTCGTAACGGCCGTACTTCGCCGCTTCTGAGTCGCTCAGGAAGTCGACAGGCATGCACGCAACGTATGGCCCAGCAGACACAGCGTCATCAGAGCAACACAACCGTTACCAAGTGCTACCTACTGTGACAGTAAGTAGCTCACTGTCGCGCTGTGAACCGAACGGAATCCGGCGCGGGCCGCGTTTGGAGGCAGGGAAACGCTCGGCTCGCTGACCAGCGGGAACCCCGTTAACGCCGGATTCCGTTCCAAATCTCTCTGACCCCCTAGTAGAAGGTGCTGAGCGTGCTGGCATTCAGCCGCACCCGGCTGGTCGCCGTCGCGGCGACGGTCCCCTGCAGCACCGGGTCGAGGTAACGCTTCATCTGCGGCGGGTACGGCTGCTCTTTGCCCGGATAGATGCTATGCATATCGACCGGCTGGACCAGGCGATCGCCGACCCACAGCGTGTCGTAGCCAAGGTCCTCGATCCCGCGGCAGAACGCGCTCAGGCCAGCGGCGCTGCTGATAGCGGGCCCGACTATGGGAAGTGTGAAACCAAGCTTCATTGGCGAGTCCTTTCGGTGATCCGTCAACCGTTTGCTCAGACGGGAAGTTCGGTGATGCTGAGGGCGAAGTCCAAGTTCCCCACCCCGTGGTTGGCGAGGCCCACCGTGACCACGCCCGCTCCTTCCAGCCAGTGCGCCATTTTCAGGCCGCCGACGTCCAGCGGGCGCAGCCCGAGGCTCTCGATGAACGCCTCCACACTTGCCTTGGCCTGCGCATTATCGCCAGCGATGAAGACGTCGGGCCGACCCTTCTCCAGGACATGACGGAAGATGGTGTTGAACGCCTTCACCACGCTGGCGCTGGCCGGGGCCGCCTTGGCGACTTCCTGCGCGATCGAGGTCTCCTCGCGGTGGGCTAGCCCGTCGAACGTGGAATTGAAGGGATTGCTGATGTCGACGATAACCTTGCCCGCGAGAGCGTCTCCGTACTGGGCGACGACCGGCACGACACCGTCGTACAACAGGGCCACGATGACGATGTCCCCGGCCGGGGCGGTGCCCCATTCTCCCGTCGTGGCGCCGCCGCCGAGAGCCTTGGCCAGGTCAGCGGCCTTGGACTGATCGCGGCCCATGACCTCGACGGTGTTGCCGCCCGCTACCGCCCGCGCGCCGATGGTGCGGGCCATGTTCCCGGTGCCGATGATGCTGATGTTGCTCATGAGATGTCCTGCCCTGGTTGTGCGTTGTTCGGTTTAGATGGCGGTGGTGCCGCCGTCGGCGACGAGTTCCATGCCGTTGACGTAGCTGGAGTCGTCGGAGGCGAGGAAGAGGGCGGCGGTGGCGATTTCGTCGGGGCGGCCCATCTGGCCGCGGGGGATGAGGGACTCGAACTGGCGCTTGGTGGCCTCGTCGAAGAGTTCTTCCTGCTTGGCGGTGGCGACCTGGCCGGGGGTCAGGACGTTGACGCGGATGCGGCGGTCCTTGAGCTCGTTGAGCCAGACGCGGGCCCAGGCCTGCTGGACGGCCTTGCTGCCGGCGTAGACGCTCCAGCCGGGGAAGGCGCCGAGGGAGGCGTTGGAGCCGGTCATGAGGATGGAGCCGCCGTCGTTGAAGAGCGGGAGGGCCTTCTGGACGGTGAACAGGGTGCCGCGGGCGTTGAGCCAGAACGCGGCGTGGAAGTGGGCCTCGGTGATCTCGCCGAGCGGGGCGGGCTCGCCCACGCCGGCGCTGGCCCACAGCACGTCGAGGCTGCCCTTCTCCCGCTTGACGGTGTCGTACAGGCGGTCCAGGTCGTCCAGGTCGGCGGCGTCGCCCTGGACGCCGGTGACGTTGCGGCCGATCTGCTTCACGGCCTCGTCCAGGGCATCCTGGCGGCGGCCGGTGATGAAGACGTGCGCTCCCTCGTCGACGAACAGCTTCGCGCCGGCCAGCGCCATGCCGGTGGTGCCGCCGGTGATGACCGCTACCTTGCCGTCAAGCTTTCCCATGGTCTCTCCTTTGGGTCGGTGGTGCCGTGCGCACCTGGGGTGACGGTGTTATGTACACCGCTCTGTGTGCTTACAGTACTGGGCGGGCGGCCGGGACGCCAACTATGTACACCGGTCGTTACCCAGCTGGGGTACCATGGACCCATGACGGAGTTGGAGAAGGGCCCCAAGGGCCGCCGCCGCGGCCGGGGCGCCCGCGAGCGCATCCTCAGCGCGTCCCAGCAGCTGTTCCGCGAGCAGGGCATCAACCGCACCGGCATGGACCAGCTTTGCGCGGCGGCCCAGGTGTCCAAGCGCACGGCCTACCAGCACTTCACCGGCAAGGAAGAACTCGTCGCCGAGTATCTGCGTCGGTTCGACCCCTCCGTTCTGTCCGGCGTGTTCGACCGCACCGACCTCACGCCCCGCGAACGGCTCCTCGCCGCCTTCGACATCCCCCCCACCACCCCCCTGTGCCCCTACATCGCCGCCGCCGTCGAACTCCACGACCCCCAGCACCCCGCATCCCAGTACGCACGCGACTACAAGAAAGCCGTCGCCGCGCGGCTCGCCGACACCGCCCGCGAAGCCGGCGCCGCCGACCCTGAACAACTCGGCGAGCAGCTCGCGCTGCTCATCGACGGCGCCGCGGCCCGCACTCGGGTACTCAACGCCGACGCCTTCCCCGCCGCCGCCGCCATCGCCGCCGTCCTCATCGACAACGCCATCCCCGCCACAGCCAGCGATGACCGGCGACGGGAGGAAGTGTCAAGTTAACTTGGCACTCCGCGGCTGGGCTGGACGCGCTGCCGGTCGCGCGGCTGCACCCGCTGGAACGCGACACCAGCCGCCCGGCACCTGGCCCGGACCTGCTGGCTTTACGGAACTGGCCGCCCGCCTGCTGAAGGCCGCGGCAGAAGCCGCCGGGGAGATCGGCGACCCCGAGAACCCGCCGACGTGGTCGGCCTGGCAGCTGCTGGCCCCGCACGCTGCCGTAGTGCTGAACAGCCTCAGCGCTCTGCCGGACAGCTCAGACGAGACGATCGGAGCGGCAGCAGACGCTGCGTACATGGCGGCCCGGTACCGGGCAAGCCAGGGATCGTACGCTGCGGCTGCAGCCGAATACGGCGAGGTCTTCACCGCCCGGCTGCGGGACCTCGTCCCCGACCACCCGTCCACACTGGCCACCCGGCACGAGATCGCCCGGATGATAGGCGCCGGGGGGAACTATGCCGGGGCGGAGGCCGAGTACCGCGATGTCCTCACCGCCCGGCAGCGGATCCTCGGCCCCGACCACCCGGACACGCGCAGAACCGCCAGGCAGATCGACTTTCTTGCGGAAAGGCAAGCTTGATCGTCCTTCACCGATCAAGCGCGCTTTGGATATGCGAACTCGCCGGGTCGCCTGTTTCGTAGACGGTCGCCTATGAAACAGCTGGGTCGACGCAGTTGCGGCCGCCGGAGCTCCTCACTATTTGCGTGGCCCTACGCGGTGAGGAACGGCTGGATGTGTGCTTAGCGGCTGCCGCTGGGCGGGCAGCGGGGCTCCTGCGCAACTGGGCGCACCGGAGTAGGTCACCATCGCGTGGTTGCCCGACGAGCGCGGGCGGCGCGCCTGCGCGGCGCGCTCTTGATCACTACCAGGGCAGGAGCACCGTGCCGATGCCGAGCAGCGCACAGATGCCGAGGATGCGCAGCATGGGCCATTTCAGCACGAATGCCATGACCAGCGCGGCCACCGTGATGACCAGGGCGACGGGGTTGACCGTGCCGAGTTCGGGGACCTGCACGGTGAACGGCCCCCACGCCCAGGTGAAGGTCTGGCCGAACAGGGTGTGTTCGGCGAAGTAGAGCGCCAGGTTGGCGATGACGCCGACCACGGAGGCGGTGATGCCGGTGAGCGCGGCGCTGATGGCGGTGTTGTGCCGCAACTTCTCCACGTAGGGGGCGCCGAGGAAGATGAACAGGAAGCATGGCACGAACGTGACCCAGGTGGTCAGCAGGGCGCCGAGCAGCGCGCCGGCCCATGGCGTCAGCGCGCCGGGGTCGCGGTAGGCGCCGAGGAAGGCGACGAACTGCACCACCATGATCAGGGGTCCCGGGGTGCTCTCGGCCAGCGCGAGTCCGCGAACCATCTCGCCGGGTGTCAGCCAGCCGTAGACCTCCACGGCCCGCTGGGCGACGAACGCCAGCACCGCGTACGCGCCGCCGAAGGTGACCAGCGCCGTTCCGGAGAAGAACAGCCCTTGGGTGGTGAACACGCTGTCAGTGCCGAGGAACAGCGCGACGGCGGCCACCGGTAGCCACCAGGCGACCAGCCCGATGGCCAGGATCTTGCCCGCCGAGCGCCAGCTGGGCTGGGCGTGGTGCAGGGCGTCGTCCGGGATCAGCGGCGCCGGCCCGCCGTCGCCGCCGTGCCCGTTGCCCGCCTTGAAGACGTGCGGGGCCAGCCGGTGTACCAGCCAGCCGACGAGCGCCGCGGCGGCGACCACGAAGGGGAACGGCACGGCGAACAGCGCGAGCGCGGCGAAAGCGGCCACGGCCAGGGTGACGAAGAACGGGTGGGTGAGCGAGCGCTTGGCGACCCGTATGACGGCCTGGGCCACGATCGCGAGCACCGCTGGGGCGATGCCCGCGAACAATGCGGTTACCACCGTGGTGTCCTGCCACAGGAGGTAGACCGCCGACAACACCAGCAGCGCCAGCATGCCGGGCAGCACGAACAGGGTCCCGGCCACCAGCCCGCCCCTGGTGCCGTTCAGCAGCCAGCCGACATAGATGGCCAGTTGCTGGGCTTCGGGGCCTGGCAGCAGCATGCAGTAGTTCAGGGCGTGGTTGAAGCGCTGCTGGCCGATCCAGCGTTTCTCCTCCACCAGGGTGCGCTGCATGACGGCGATCTGCCCAGCCGGGCCGCCAAAGGTCTGCAGCGAGATGCCGAACCAGGCCCGTACGGCCTGCCGGAACGGGATCACATCACGGGTGGCTTCGATGGTCATGACGGCCTTTCGGGGGGCAGGGCGGGCAGGCGGACGGATCGGAAGATCCGCCACAAGGTCAGGTCATAGGCGGTCTTGGCGGCGCCCGCGATGACGAACGGCAGCGCCAGGCCGAACGGCAGGAGGAATCCGGCCAGCGCGGGCCCGGCCGGCCGGGTGAGGTAGCGGGCGGTGTTGGTGACGGCGGCGGCCGCGGTCCGCTCCTGTTCGGGGACCAGGGCCATCACGTACGCCTGCCGGGTGGGCACGTCCATCTGCGACAGGCAGGCCCGCACCATCAGCAGCGCGATCGCCCCGCCCAGACCGGGAGCGAACGGCACGGCGGCCAGCAGCAGGTTGGACGGGATGTGGGTGAACACCATGGCGCGCAGCAGCCCGACCCGCGCCGCCACCACCGGGGCGGCCAGTAGGGACGCGGTCTGCAACACGCCGAGCGCGGCGAAGGTGACGCCGATGGTCTGCGTGGTGGCGCCGTAGCGCAGGCTCAGCCAGTAGCCGAGGTAGGCCTGCACCACGAAGCCCCCGGCCAGGCTGTCCACGGCGAACAGCGCGGCCAGCCGCGCCACCGGCCCGCGCGAGCGGGCCAGCATCCGGGGCCGCGGCACCCCCGGTGACACGGCCGGCGCCTCGACGCTCGCGGGCAACCGGAAGGCCAGCACCACCCCGGCCACTCCCACGACGGCCAGGACACCGCCGAGCAGTCGCCGATCCGGCGGCAGCGCACCGAGCAGCGCCCCTGCGGTCCCGGCGACGGCAGCGACCGCGTTGTACAGGCCGAAGCCGCGCACCACCTCGCGCTGCGGCCGCCCCGTGCCGGCCAGCATGACCTGCTCCAGCGTGGTGAACGGCCCGGACTCCATCACCTCGACCGACAACGCGCCGGTCATGGCCACCACCGCCAGCAGCCACAGCGGCGCTCCGAACGCGATCGTGATCCCCGAGCAGACCAACGCCGCGTACAGGGCGCCGTACACGCGGCGGCGGCCGACGCGATCTCCCCAGCGGGCCAGGGCAAGGCTGGAGATCAGCGTGCCGGCCAGGATGGCCGCCAGCATCAGCCCGACCTCGGCCGACGTCAGGCCGTCGAGGCGCAGGATCGCACCGAGCTGAACGGCGGCGATGCCGTACCCGAGGCCGCGCAGCGCCTGAGAGGTCAGCAGCAGGCCGACCGTGCCCGTCACGCCGGCTCCCGCCCCAACAGCAGGGCCCGCCGGTGGAACTCATACAGGCCATCGAAGACCGGCCCGGTGATCTCCAGCACGCGCTCGTCATCGCAGATCATCGACAGCCCGCGCAGGATCACATCCACCCCGGGCGCCTCGGGCGCGTCGAAGCGCTCGTCGTCGATGTCGGCCTCATGCACGATCTCGGCCAGCTTCCACAACACCGGATCGTCCAACTCATAGCGGCGCAGAATCGTCTCGAAGCTGCAGTCATCCCCGTGATGCGACAACTCGGCCCCGCGCATGTCGAACGGCGTCGCGTCCGCCGGCACCGCGGCGGGATCGTCGACAAACACGAACTCCGGCTCGGGATCGATGTGCCGCCGGATCAGCCAGGCACACGCCGCCCGGTCGATGTGCACGCCGGCGCGCGTGGCCCACCTCATCGCGCGTCCTCCGCGACAGCCGCCGTGACGGCCACCGCCAGCGCCCGCACGGCCTGCTGGGCGCTGTCTCGCTCGGGTGGCGGGAAATAGTCACGCCGGCCGATCCTGCGCAGCTCGGCCTGCAGCCGCTTAAGCGTGCGGATCCGCTCGCCCGGCCGCGCCGATGCGGTGGCCTCGGCCTGCTCGATCACCGCCCGATATTCGGCTGCTCGCGCGCTGCGCATCTCGGTGGCGATGGCCTTCTCCTGCGCCGCGTTGCCCGGGACGGCCAACCATACGGTGGCGCTGCCGCCCACCTCGCCGATCTCCTCGGCGATCCAGTCCAGCTGCTCGCGGGTCCGGGCGTCGGCGGGCAAGGCCACCAGCCCGTCACCCAGCCGCGCCACACCGAGCCGGTCCAGCTTGCGCCAGATCGTGATCCGCAACGTCGACGGCTGGCGCGGGATGCGATACGCCAGCAACACCCACTGTCCCGCCGTACCCGGCACCGTCTCCACGCCATACCCGCCTCTCCATGTCGGTATCCACGGTTACAGTAACCACGGTTGCAGGAAATTGGCAATCGAAGAGAGGGCGCTTGCGGTCACACATGATCGACCGGAATTCACCGTGCCCCAAGGTCCCACTGCACGGCGCCGTCGGGACTGTGGAGGGGGCCCCAGATCTGTGTTCGGACGCCAGGTGCACACAGTCCGAAAGCCAGGCCAGCGCCCGTGATTTTCAGGACTATTTATGGGACGGACGTCGGGAAGGTCAAACGCGTCGGCGTGCAGCCCTCGGGACACGGCTTCGTTGTCAACGAGGCCAAGAGGCCTACGGGCGTGCAGGCCACTTCGCGTATCCGTGCAGACGACTTCGGAAACCGACACCCGTCCCAAAAATCTTGCGCGAGGCCTTGAGTTTCGGGACGGATTTAGGGACAGTCGAGGGTGAGTCGCCAAGACGAAGGGACACCGACCAAATGGCGAACACCCCGCAAGTCCACGACGCGACCGCCACGCCGCAGGCCCTGGCCGCCCGCCTGGCCGCCGACGCCGAAACGATGGCCGCCCTGCTCGACCCCGAGGCGCCGGCCTTCGAGAACTTCGACGGCGACTACGCCGCCGTCCTCGCCGAGCTCGGTCCCGCGATCAGGACGCTGGGCCGGGTCGTCGAGCACGTCTTCGAAGTCGTCGCCGAGATCGCCAACGACGCCGACGCCGACGCCGAGACCGAACAGGACTGGGACAAGGTCACCGAGGCCGCCGGCGAGGCCAAGGAAGCGGTCTGGTGGCACGGCAACGAACTGGCCGCGGCCGCCGAGCACGCCCAGAACACCCAGGCGAGCGTCATCCACGCCGTCCAGCAGGCCACCGCGCAACTGCGCGCCATCTATGCGGAAGCGGCGGGCCGCGCGTGAGCCAGCACACCACCGAGCACAGCGGGCCCTCCAACGCGATTCGTGTCGGCTACGCCCGGGTCTCCACCCGGGCCCAGGACCACGCGGCGCAACTGCAACTGCTGAACGCCGCCGCCTGCCGCGAGATCGTCGAAGAGACCATCTCCACCCGCCGCCGCGACCGGCCCAAGCTGCAGGCCACGGTGGCGGCGCTGAAGGCCGGCGACACGCTGGTCATCACCAAGCCCGACCGGGTCGCCCGCAGCATGAAGGAGCTGCTGGTCTTCCTCGAGGACGAGCTGGCCCCGCGCGGCATCAACCTACATATCCTGACCGGCATCTGCGCCGGCATCCACCGCCCCAACGGGCAGAGCATCGCCGACAAGATGCTGTTCATGGTCGCGGCCATGGCCGCCGAGATGGAACGCGACCTCATCTCCGAGCGCACCAACGAGGGCCTGGACGCCGCCCGCGCCGCCGGCCGCGTCGGCGGCCGCCCGGTCGCGGTCACCGACGACCGGCTCGCCGCCGCCCGGGCCCGCCGCGGCCGCGGCCAGTCCGTCACCCAGATCGCCCGCGAGCTCGGCGTCGGGCGGTCGACGCTGTACCGGGCCCTGGAAGAGGACGGCCCGCTCACCGCCACCGCCGCCGCCGCGCCGGTCGACCAGGACCACGCGCAGCCCTCCCCCAGCCCGATCGGCACGGCAGCCGAGCCGCCGTCATCGGCGCCGCCAGCCTGGTCGTAGGCGGCCGCGATCGAGGCGGCCCGGTGGTAGGTGCCGGTCTCGTGGAAGGTGGCGACCAGCTCGATGGCGGCCTGGGCGGCGGCCAGCTGGTGGCCGGCCTTGCGCATCTGCGGCGGCAGGGTGCCGAGGTCGGCGAAGTCCGCCACCTGCACGTTGTCGTGCCCGGCGGCGAGCTCGCGCACCAGCGCGGCCAGGTCGAGGCCGTCCAGGTCGCCGGGGGTGTTGTCGTGGTCGTGCGTCATGGCGTTCTCCGGGCCGAAGGAACGGGGCGGTGGAGGAGGTCGGTGAGCCAACCGGGCAGGGTGGCGATCGGCAGGTCGCGGTCGATGGTGTAGGTCGTGCCGTCGACGACGGAGCCGGGGCCGACCAGGTAGCCTCCGCGGCCGCCGGCGCCGGGCCCGCGGGTGTCGATGCCGGGTCCCAGTGGCGTGGTGCCGGACGCCGAGTCGATGATGCGGCCGGCGGGCACCGTGAAGTACAGGTGCAGGCCGCCGCCGCTGGGGGTGCGGACGGTGAGCGTGTCCGGCCACGGCTGCCCGTGCTCGGCGCAAGCGGCCGCGAAGCGGGCGATGCCGTCGACGCCGCCTTTGACGTCGAGGTCGATGCCGAGCACGCCACTCTTCCAGCAGCCGACTCCGATGTTGTCGCCGGCGCGCCAGGTAGCGGCGAGCACGTCGGGGTCGGTGGCGGCGGCGTGCTGCCAGCCGGGGCCCAGCAGCCGCTTGCCGCCGGGCTCCAGGCCGAACACCGCCAGGCCCCGGGCGGCGGCCGCGAACGGGTCGGGGGTGATCACTTGTCCCGGCCTACAGGTCGCCACAGTGGCAGTCGTAGCCGGAGCGGGTGTCGCCGCCGCACTCGGGGCACTCGGCTTCGGCCACCTCCAGCTCGGCGAGGTCGTCCGGGTGCATGTACTCGCGGTGCCGCCAGCCGGTGCAGGTGTGGTCGTTGCAGCCGCAGCCGGAGCACTCGGGGCAGGCCATGCCGTTCGTCCATCCGCACTTCTCGCACAGGGTCTGGTTGGCCGGGTCGGTCATGATGGCCACCGCTTCGAGCGGGGTCTCCTCGCGCCCGTCCAGCCAGTCCTCGAGCTCGGCGCGGACGGCGGTGTACTTCTTGCCGGGCCGGTGCTCCTGCAGCTCGCGTACGGCGCGGCCCAGGTCGCGGTTGCTGTGTGGCATGTCTCGTCCCATCCACGGGCGGATGCCCACGCTCCTTCCCCCGCCTGGTCGAGAGCGCGCACGCCGGTCACCGGCGCGTCGAAGATCCAAGGGTGGGATGCCCCTCGCCGTCCTACGACACTTCCTCCATCAACGCCTTCCCTGCGTAGGCCGGGACAGGCTCGGAGTCGGCTGGAGCGTCAGCCGCAGCAGCAATCTACAACAGGCCGGCGACAAATCGAGGGGTCTCAACGGATCTCCACCGTCACCACGGCGCCGACCAGTCGGCCCTGGCGTGCGACGGCGTCGACCCGGTCCAGGGTCTCCTGCAGGCTGTGCGGGGCCTGATCCAGGCCCAGGCCGGTGCCCACCAGCAGCAGGCATCGGCCCTGCGTGGTGACCGCGCGCTGCCAGGCCGGGTCCGCCTGCAGGTCGCCGTCGTAGAGCTCGCCGCCCGGCCCGCTCACCCGCAGCCCGGTACCGCCGCTCAGATGCACGACCCAGCCGGGCGCCGCCTGGACCTGGTCGCCGGCGTCGGCCACCAGGTGCAGGCCGTGCTGCAGCAGCCAGTTGGTCACCGCGTCGACGCGCTCGCCACCGCCGGCGTCGGCGGCCACCGCCACCCCGGCCTCCAGCAGCAGGACCGGCCGGTAGCCGCCCGCATGCGGCAGCAGCGCGGCCACCGCGGTGACGCTGGTCTCGGTGCCGGGCTCGTACATCACGGCGGTCAGGCCGGGCACGTCCATCACCCCCGACCGGGCGCAGAAGCGGTGCGCGAGCTTGGCCAAGCTCACCGGACCGTCCCGCAGGATGAGCACTGCCGCGGGCAGCTCGGGCAGTTTCCCCGGCCGCATGCAGACCCAGCACTCGTAGGAGATGGCCGCTGCGCGGGCGAGCTGGTCCAGGTCCGCCGGCGCCAGCAGCCGGGCGACGTCGGGCGCGACGTCCAGGCCTTGCGGTTGGGGCCTCGACAGCCCCCGGGGATGTCGGGACAGGGGCGTACCGTCAGCCCCATGACGGCTGACAACCGCACCTCAGGCACCCACCACCAGGAGAATCTGATCGACTTGGTCGACGACCTCGCCGAGCTCGACGCGGCGCTGCTGGCGCAGCTGGACCCGGTCGACCGTGCCCGGCAGGTACGCGCCCGCCGAGCGCTGTGGCGCTACGCCGATGCGATGTGGGACGCGGCCAAGGCCGAGCATGCCGGGCAACGAGGGCGGGCGCCCTCGACGCCTACAACTGCGTGGCCGCGCTGCGCGACTTCACCGCCGAGCTGCACGCCGCCGCCCAGCAGGCGCAGGCCGACGCCAGCGACCCGGACCTCGACGATAACGACCAGGGCGACGTCGACATGTGGACGGAGCGACGCTCAGCAACACGCGCCGCTCGCTCCTCGACGAGCAGCCCCTTCAGCACCGCGATCACGGCGTCCTTGAGCTCCAGCACCCGCCGCAGTTGCTCGTTGGCAGCCCGCCACGCCTCTTCGGCTGTAGGCGGAGAAGTCGCGGGCACGAGACATATGATCGACGATCAGGCCGCCGTGATCAAACCGGACCAGCGCTACAGGTCACGAGAGCCCGTGAATGGACACCTCACACCCACGCGGCATGTGGCATGCTCGACGCCATGCCATTTGTCACGTGGCGAGCCCACGCAGTGGGGTTCGCCGGCACGGCAAGCATGTTCGTCGGCGCTCTCGCACTATCCGCATCCGGCGGGCAGAGCCACTATCTGGCGTTCAGCGCCTCTCTTTGCGCAGGCGGCGCGTTGCTCGCGTGGCTCGGTTTCACCGCACGTCGAATTGGCTGGAGCGCTTGGGTGGCCATGGGGGTGCTGGGGACGGCGGCGCTGTTCCTGAGCCTGCTGGTGGTGCGGGAGGACGTTTGCTGCATGTTCGGCTATCACCGCGGCCTTGGCTATCCGTGGGGCTGGCTGGACAGCGACGCCTCCGCAGACAGCATGGACGTGATCGAAGCGTACAGATCCAACCCTGGAGAGCTGGAAAAGATCGTCGACTGGCCGAAGGTAGTGCTCGACGGATTGTTCTGGTGGCATCTGGCGGCGGTCGCCGTCCTACCGGTTACACAAGCGCTCCGAGGTGTCCATTCACGGGCTCTCGTGACCTGTAGCGCTGGTCCGGTTTGATCATGGCGGCCTGATCGTCGATCATGTGTCTCGTGCCCCGTCGACGTCGCGTAGCTGAAAGCGTCAACGTCCCTCTGACACCACGACGCGACGATCAAGACAGCAGAGCGCCAGCCCAAAGATGCACAGTTGAATACGCGACCTCACCAGTATCGACCCCGGACCTGTTCCCGCTCCCGCCCGCCGACCATCGCCACCGCGATCTCGACAAGCCTTTCAGGGCGGCAGCAGCCTCGGCGCGTGCGCGATGTAGTCCTGCTCTCGGGTGAACCAGCTCGACTCCAGCCGCACTCCGCTCATCGCCTCCACGGTGGCGAGGGCGATCTCCCGTTCGAGGTAGGGAGGGTCGTACTCGCCAGTCTCGTCCTCCCGGCGCAACTGCTCGCCCAGGGCCCGCAGCCAGCCCAGGTACGGGTCCAGGGCATGCGGGTCCCGACCCCAGCAGGGCAGGGAGCCGTCAAAGGACGGAAGGTTCACCTCGGTGACGGACCGTCCGTCGGCCGCGTAGAACAGCCCGTGCGCGTTGTTGATCAGCCACCAGAAGCCCCACGCCTGCGCGTTCTCCGTCAGGGGGGCCAGCGTCTCCGACTGGCTGAAGGCGTAGGAGTTGGCGATGAAGATCAGTACGTTGTCGCCGCGCTGTTCCATGGACGCCTCGCCCTCCCCCTTCGGCGGCAGGGGCACGCGTCGGGTGATGGCGCCCGGGTCGCCGCCGAGCCGGCTCACCACCTCGGGCACCGTCAGCCGCGTGTCCCGGCCCCGTACCACGACCCAGGCCAGCGCATCAGTGACGTACGGATCCAGGAAGTTCAGATCCCTGATCACGTTGCTGTAGTGGTCGACCATCTCTTCGGTGACCGCGCTCATGCCGCGCTCCCTTGGTGAGGTGCGAGGAAGTGGCCAGAGGGTATCCCCGCCGTCCTGGCCGCGCACCGGACGCCCGAGTGAGGTCGGTGTAGCGGGCCGGACGGCCGCTCAGGCCCGGGCGAGCGCGACCGCGTCCGCGAGCGCGGCGGCGGCGGCCAGGGCAGGGAGCCGGTGCCGCTCCGTCGGCATCCACTACCCCCGCCGCACCATCACGATCGCCCTCGCCCGCGGTGCCGCCCACGCCACCGGCGCCGGCCTTGTCGGCCTGCTCTTCTGGTGGATCACCCACCGCTGAGCTGTACAGCATCACCGAATGGTCTGCACGCTCATTGCGGGGCGTGCAGACCACTTCGAGCATCCGTGCACTCGACTGACACACACTAATGATCTTGGTCAGAACTCTTGAGTTTCGGGACCGTTTCAGGGTCTACATGACCTTCAGTGGAAGGATCGCAGTCGCAGACGGACCAGCGGAGGTTTGTCACTGTTGCCCGCAATGAGCGACACCTGTCGCCGACATGCAATTAGGCAGCAAGGCCGGATGACCGGCGCACACGCAGCGAGGATTCTCGATACCGCGCCCTGACCCCAACAGAATTGAGCTTGAGCCAGCCTTGCATCCCAGGCTCGTAGCGCGAGCGGGCTGGTTTGATCATCAGTCCTTCCACGCCGGCGGTGTGCAGTCTGGCATACCAAATACGGGCTCCGTGCTCGTCGACCGTCTGCATGCTCAACGCCAGGACGCCGGCCCCCGGGATGGACGCGAACATCTCGCCGCCTGACCGTCACTTCAAGGTGCGGGTGAGGAAGGCGGCCAGCGTACGGTCGTAGCGCTCGCGGTCGGTGCTCCAGATCTCCGAGTGGCCGGCACCGGGGAACTCCTCGTACTGGATCGGCCAGTTCATCGCGCTTGACGCCTTAGCCAAGTCACGCGCTGTCTCCACCGGGTGCTCCTTGTCGGCGTCGCCCATCAGCAGCAGCGTGGGCGGCTTCACCCGCGGCGGGTGTCCGAGCAGGTCGATCGTGGCAATGTCGAAGCCGCCGCGCCAGTTGATGATCTGCTGCATGAGCGGCACTATGAACGACGGCATGTGCATCTGGGCAGCGGCGAACTCGCCGGTACGCCGGCTGCTGATCTCCGGGTTCTCCAGTACGGCGGCCGAGACCACGTCGGCCAGGGGCGAGCGGGTGAGCAACTGGCCGACGATCGCGCCGCCCATCGAGCCGCCGTAGAGCACGATGCGCCTGGCGCCCATGGACTGCGCCTTGCGTATCGCGGCCTCCAGGTCACGCCACTCCGACTCGCCCTGGTGCAGTAATCCGTCCGGGGACGCGGGCGCGCCGAGGTCGTTGCGGTAGGTGATGTCGAGCACCGGCATGCCCACCTGGTGCATGGTGGCGATGGCGTGCAGGCTGGAGTTGCGGTAGGCGTTGCTGCCGTGCACGGTGATCGCCCAGGTGTCGCCGCGCGCGGGGACGTACCACGCGGGCGCGTCGCCCAGCTCGGTCGGCACCATGATCTCCGTGAAGTCGAGGCCGAGCGCCGTCTTCGGGTCGCCGCTGTAGGTCATGTACATCGACGCGCGGATTCCGGTCGGCGGGGTCTGGCCGCTGACGCGCACGCGCTCCACTCGGTCGGCCGACCTCTTGACGATGTCGCCGACCATGGCGGAGCCGCTGCTCCAGTTGAGCGACCACGTGCCCGGGCGGGTGGTGGTGGCGGACGCGGTGACGGTGATGGTTTTGTCCGTCACGCCCAGGACGACCTCGGGATAGGTGATCGTCAGCGGGTGCTTCGGCACCAGGGCAATGTCGCTGACATACCAGGCACCCGCTCCCATCCCTCCGACCAGCAGGACCGCCAGCACGGAGGCGGCCACAAGCAACTTTCGCTTCATGCCCTCAGGCTGGTCGTGCGGCACGGGCCGGCGGATCGCCCGTAGGAGTGGGATCCCGCCTCACTCCTGAGAGCGAGGCGCGACAAGCCCCGACTCGTACGCGAGCACCACCGCCTGGACCCGGTCGCGCAGGCCCAGCTTGGCCAGCACGCTGCTGACGTGCGTCTTCACCGTGTGCTCCGTGACGAACAGCTCGGCTGCGATCTCCGCGTTGGACAGGCCACGCGCGACCAGGCGCAGCGTTTCGAGCTCCCTGGCGGTGAGTGCGGCAAGCCTGCGGTCGTCGGCCTGGCCTACGGCGGGACGTGACCGGCCCACCACGTCGGCGATCAGCCGCCTGGTCACCGTCGGCGCGAGCAGCGACTCGCCTGCGGAGATGACCCGGACCGCCTCCACCAGCTCGGCCCTTCGCATGTCCTTGAGCAGGAAGCCGCTCGCGCCCGCGCGCAGCGCGTCGTAGACGTACTCGTCGAGGTCGAAGGTGGTCAGGACCAGCACCTTCGCGGCGGTGTCATGGCAGATCTCAGCGGTCGCCGCGATGCCGTCGACCCTCGGCATCCGCACGTCCATCAGCACCACGTGCGGGTGGAGCTCGCGCGCCGCGCTGATCGCCTCGGCGCCGTCGGCGGCCTCGCCCACAACCTCGAGGTCGGGCTGCTCCGCCAGCATCATGGCCAGGCCGTCGCGGACGAGGGTGTGGTCGTCGGCTATGAGCACCCGGATGCTGGTCTGCGTTGGCACACCTCAGTCTATGGGAGTGCCCGTGAGAGGCAGGCTGGCGGCGACGCGGAAGCCCATCCCATCGGGGCCCGTGACGAGCCGGCCACCGGCCACCGCCACCCGCTCACGCATGCCGATCAACCCCTGTCCGCTCTGGCCGTCCGCGTCGCCGCGGCCGTCGTCGCGGACCTCCAGGTCGAGGGCGTCGTCCCGCCACGTGATGCGGACACGCACCCGGGTCGCCTTCGCGTGCTTGATCGTGTTCGACAGGGCCTCCTGCACGATCCGGTACACCGTGACGGCCAGGTCGGAGCGGCAGGGGCGCGGCTCGCCGCGCTCCTCGAAGGTGGCGTCGAGCCCGGCCTGCCGTACCCGCTCGATAAGAGAAGGTACGGACTCGATGCCGGGCTGCGGGTGGCGCTCGGCCTCCTCCGGCCTGAGCGCGAGGAGCACCCTGCGGAGCTGGGACAGGCCGTCCCTGGTGGTCGTCGATATCGTGTCGAAGATCTGCTCGGCCTTGGCCGGGTCGGTACGCAGCGCCACGGGCCCCGCCTCCGCCTGAAGGATCACCAGGCTCATCGCGTGGGCGACGATGTCGTGCATCTCGCGCGCGATCCGCTCCCGCTCGCGTACGGCGGCGCCCTCCCGCTCCTCGGCGAGCCGCCGCGCCCGCTCTTCGAGGACGGCGATGCGGTCCCTGCGTGCTCGAGCGCCCGTGCCCAGCGCGTAGGCGACGACGAACGCCGCCGCGGTCGGCCCGTAGCTGAGCGGCTGGTGATGCTGCAGCACCGCCACGGAGGCGAACCCCGCGATGCTGCAGAGAGCTCCGAACAGCATCCGCGTAGGCGGGGACAGTGAGGCGAGGGTGTAGGTCGCGATCAGCGACGCGGCGGGGATCCCGCCCATCGTGTCGGTGAGGAACAGCGCGCCGGTGCCGATCCCCGTCACGGCGCTGGCGAGCAGCGGGATCCGCCGCCGCCACAGGAGCGGCAGCGTGTTCCCCGCGGCCAGGGCGGCCACCCACCACTCCAGGCGGTGGTTGAGCACGGCCATGATCATGATGCTCAGGAAGCACCCGATCGCGAGCACCGCGTCGACCACCGCGGGAGGTACACGACGCATCCGGCCAGTATCCACGACACCCGATGGCCGTGGCCTCACTCCTGAGAGCGAGACCGGCCGGTTCAGCGTGGGCCGCATGCTCGGCATCCACATCACCGGCCGTCGCCTGGCAACGCGCCAGCAGCGGCGTCTTCTGCCCGGCCGCTGGCGAGTCCGGCGGTACGGCGATAGCCGGCTCGGCACGTACCTGCGCCCGCGGCGCCAGCACGGCGACCACCAGCCCGGCCACGCCGAGCGCCATGCCGGTGAACATGCCGATCATGCTGGCCCGCTGATCCAGCACCTGCAGCACGTCCTCAGGCAGGTGCAGCGGATCGGCGAAGAACCAGAGCAGGCCCGCGACCAGGCAGGGCGCCAGCACGACGAGCGCGATGATCGCCACCACGCGCCACCGCCGCGAACCCGGCACGTGCTCCGCCCCTGGCGTCATCTTCGACATGCGTCCAGAGCGCCCCCGAACCGGCGCGAGCGCGAACTAATAGTGACGAACGCGTTACCGCCAACTCCGCGCGAAACGATCGTCGGAAGCGCGGCTCAGCAAGCCTCTGCCCGAGATCAGAGTAGCCAGGGGATAATGAGGCGACGCTTCCCGGTAATCCCTTCCTGAAGGGTTTCAGCCAGACACCGAACGGGACGATCTTCGATTCCGCGCGGGTGGAGCAGCTGCGCAAGGGGCCGTTAGGGGACCTCCCCGACGTGGACGCCGCGTCAGCGCTGGCCCGTCTGAGCTGGGACGAGCTGCTGGAATACGGCACCGAGCAGAAGAACCTCAGGCTGGACAACGCCGAGATCGCCGTCGCGTTGAGGGCTCTGCGTGCTGTCCTGGGGCGTCTTCGTATCGTGTTCGACCCGCCGTTTCGCGACCAGTTCGGTTTCCATCAGTACTGGAAGAGCCGGGGGATGTCGGATGCGGGAGGCTGGGCGAAGCGGCGGGCCTACCTCACCGGCCTGTTCGAGCCGGTGCTCGCACAGTTGGAGACCATCGAGGACCTGCAGACCGGGCAGCAAGCCGACCGCGATGGCGCTGCCGGCCAGATCACGGAGGTCACCCGCCGTAGGTTCATCGACGGTCTCGACGCAGTCCGCAAGAAGATCATGGATGAGCTGGCGGAGGCGGGCGCCCCGGTTGAGCGCCCGGATCTGTTTTGGTGGGGCACGCTCGACGAGGTCGCCTTCCTCGACCGCTTAAGCCGTGTCCGGCCCGACCCTGGGTCTGCCTGCTCTGCCCGCTGGCGATCTTCGCCCCGCGGCACGCGGTGAACCTGCTGCGGCTCAAGGCGTTCTTCTCTCGGCAGTGGCGGCAGATACCTACCGCGCACTTTATGGCCGTCTTCGGCCACTGCTGGTTCACCGACCCCACCCGGGCCCTCTGCCTGCGCTTGGCCGGCACCCCCACAGCCGAGAAACCGCTGATCGGGATGTGTGATTCGGCTCGCTGCCCGCAAGCCACCCACCACGCATGTCACCGACCGGTCTGGGCCGAGCATGCCGAACGAACCAAGATCTTCCTCGGTCAGCTCGGCAAGACCCGCGTCACCGAGCACGCCCGGCTTGCCGCCGACCACGACCGGGCCCTGCGCGTCATTGCCGAGATCGACGCCGCATCGCCGACCACGAACCAGGACAACACATGAGAATCACCGCAGCTCAACGAACCGAGAACGAGAACCGCATCCGCGCCGCGATGGACCGGCTGCTCCGCGGTGAGATCCCACCCGGCGGGAACTGCGACATCAAAACCCTGGCCCGTGAGTCCAGCGTCGATCGCACCGCGTTCTATGGCAAACGCCCCTACTCACACCTGCGCCTTGAGTTCGAGAATCGGCTCCAGCGCCTGCAAGAAGCCGGACACACCCCCGACCCGAAGACCGCGCAAATTGACCGACTCAAGACCGAGAACGGCAAGCTCAAGGAACGGCTGGCTCAAGCAGAACAGGCCATCGAAGAACTCGGCGACTTCCGCAACCAGGCCTTAGCCCGGTTGGCCGCGCAGCACGAGGAGATCGTCCAGCTCCGCACCGCCTCAGCCCCCAGCACTCGCGTCACCCGGCTCCCCACGCCCCGAACCGAAGCCATCGGACCATGCTGAAACCGTGAACCACCTTGCCGACCTGCTGCGACGCCATTTGAATGCGATAGGTTCGCGCTGGTGGTCGCCGCCGCCCGGCAAGATCGCGGTGATCGTGCTGGCGGTGCTGCGGCACGACCAGCGCCTGGCGGACATGGCCGGCGACAACGGCATCGCCGAGTCCACCGTGCGCCGCTGGCGCGACGAGATGATCCGCCTACTCGCGGTCAGGGCCCCGCGCCTGGACCGCTAACATGCCCCGCATGCGCCTATCAGCTTCTGCCGTTGCCGCCGCCAGCGCGGCCTGGGTGTGGGTTCCGGACGACGCCGAGGTCGTCGAGGGCAACGAGTACACGATCACGCGGCTGCCCGACTATTTCGACTGGGATCTCTCGGTACTCGCCTTCACGCCGACCGGGCCGCTCGGGCCAGCGGTTGACGCGGTGCTTGAGCGGGCGCGAACGTTCGGGCTGCCGGAGCTGGACTGGGAGGTGGGGCTCAGTGCCCCGGCCGGGCTTGCCGCCGAGCTGTCAGTGCGCGGCGGGAAGGTGAAGCTGACTCTGGACGTCCTGGCCAGGGACCTGAGCCAGGGCTTGCCCGCGCTGCCGTCGCCCGCGGCAGACGTGACGATCCGGTGGGCGACGGACTTCGAGACCTTGCGGGACGGGTCGGCGGTCGGGGTCACCGGGTTCGGCGGGGCGCTGCCGCCCGACGAACGGATCGAGGCAGACGCGGCCAGGGCTGCGGCCTCCGTCCCGGCGGGCGGTGGCGGCATGCTGGTCGCCTACGTGGACGGGACCCCTGTCGGTTCTGGCGGCGTCTCGCTGGTGGACGGCGTCGCGCGGCTGTCGGGCGGGGTCGTGGTGCCCGCCGCGCGCGGCCAGGGAGTCTACCGGGCGGTCCTCGACGCGCGACTGTCCTACGCGGTGATGCACGGCGCGACAACGGCCCTGGTGAAGGGGAACGTGGCCACCTCAGGTCCGATCCTGCGCAAGGCGGGCTTCACCACCTTCGGCCAGGAGCCGATCTACGCCGTCCCGCTGCGCTGACGTCCCGCTGGCGGTTGCGCCTCCGGGCCCGCCCACCGCGCCTCCGGCGCTAGAAGGCCCACACCGGTTCACAGCCGACATCCTCGGCTCGTGGACCGCGTGGACCAGGCCGGGCGGCGGCTCGCCGGGCCGGGCAGGGCCCCGGCAAGAGACGCGCCCCGGACGTAACTATGGTGCCGCCGAGGCTCGTTGGAATTGTGACCAAACTCAGAACACGCCGGGGATACCGTCTCCCTTGTCTACCAGTGCCGCCTTCGCGCACCTGAAGAACTGGCGCGTGCTCGAGCAAACTCCGCACCGACCTCGCCCGCCCACCGACCTCCTGCGCGCCCTCCTTGTCCTAACCGAGTTCGAAGTGGCCCGATGACAGAGGATCTACGCCGCAGACTGATGCCGGCAGCCAGTACGAGCAGCCTGACAAGCCATCACACCAGCTTTCTGAACAGCAACTTCAAGATGGAGGAAGCTCCGTGGTCAACTCGGAGTGACTTTCGTCATATCCATATCGTCGTAATGCAACACGCGCGCCAAATCGGCGTCGGAAGCCAACCTCCCGCATGGCGGCCGTTCAATCACCACACGGCAGCCACCGCACACAGCCACTGCGGACACAAGGCATACCTACGCCACTGCGTTGATCAACTCAGGGGTATCGCTGCAGGCATTGATGGCGCTGCTCGGTCACGTGTCGGCCGAGATGAGCCTGCGCTACGGCAGGCTGTTCGACCAGACCGTCCGCGCCGACTACGAAAAGGCCCTCACCCTGGCCAAGTCCCGCCTCGGGCCGGTCCTGCCCGAACGCGCTCCGCTGCCGATCGTCGAGGTCACCGGCGGCAGCACCGACTGGCGCCAGGCGCCCCTGCTCAAAGCACGCCTGTCGGGTGGTTACTGCCTGCGCACCGCCGCCCAGGGCTCCCGCGCCTACGCCAACATCTGCGAGCACTGCCCCGAACTTCCGCACCGACATCGCATTCCTGCCTATCCTGGCCACCCAACGCGCCGATGCCCAAGCGCTGGCCGCCGATGCCGAAGCCCGCGGCTGGGACGAGGAAGCGGCTCGCCACCGCCACCTCATCAAACGCCTCGATCTTCTGATGAACAAGACAGGACAGTCGTGACCGACCAGATCGCTATCCGCGTCGAGCGAGCGTGCCAAGACCTGCTCGCCGCTGACTGCGAGGTGACCTTCCCCGCGATCGCGGCACGCACCGGTATCGGCAAGGCAACCCTCTACCGAAGGCCAGAGCTACGCACCCTGATCGAAGAACACCGGCAACGAGGCCGTGACGCGCTCACGCTCACCGGGCTGGAGGTTCAGATCGATCAGCTCCGCGCGGCCCTGGAAGCCGTCGCGACCAAAGTCCGCCGTCACGAAGAAGACCTTCGACGGCTCAAGCACGCCCGTCGAAGCGACTGATCCGCTCTTCCCGGCGACGCACTCCTACGCCCCCGGATTAGCCGGATAACCACACGGCCACGGGAAGATCGAACGGCTGATCGGCACCATCAACCAGATGTGCCTGGCCCACCTTCCCGGCTACGCGCCCCGCGGCACCCCCGACCGCGCCGGCCAGGCCCAGCTGACCCTGCCGGAGCTGGACGCCGCGATCGGCCGGTTCATCCGCGAGGTCTACAACCTGCGGCCACACAGCGAAACCACGATGGCGCCCCAGGCTCGGTGGGAGGCCGGCGGCTTCATCCCGCGCATGCCCGACTCACTCGAACAACTCGACCTGCTGCTGCTCACTGTTGCCAAACCCGCAAAATCCACACCGACGGGATCCATTTCCTGAGCCTGCGCTACCTCGACCCCGTCCTGGCCTTCTACACCGGCGAGCAGGCCATCATCCGCTACGACCCCCGCGACATCACCGAGATCCGCGTCTACCTGCACCGCGCCGGCACCGTCGGCACCGGCGAGGAAGAGTTCTTGTGCCGGGCGATCTGCCCCGAACTGGCCGGCACCACCATCAGCCTCAAAGAGATCACCACCGCTCGCTACATGCGGACCACCCCGGCCGACGCGCTGCGCCACGGCCATGAATCCCCAGAGTTCCCGCGAACCCAAGGGTCGAGACCGGGCCGTTGGGGTGGTCTGGGAGGTTATGCACCCTCGGGTTTGCCGGAACCCAAGGCCGTCTGCGGTCAGCCGGTCACGGAGCGGCACCGAGTGTCAACGGCCAAGTGCGTGTCGCCGCTGGTGGCCATGTAGAAGTCCCCGCCTCTTCGTAGTTGACTACTTCTTGATCAGGCGTGCTGGTGTCCTGGTTCGTGCCTGTTTCATCCGGAAGGACTCGC
>NZ_JBICRM010000054.1:0-46935 GCF_043197025.1 Nonomuraea marmarensis | reverse complement strand
CGGTCGGCTCCCTTCTGTGTGTGGCTCCGGCCCCCGCTGTCTCTAGCGTGAGCCGATCCACGGAAGCTATGAAGCGACTACGGACAGAACCGGAGCCGGCCGTTTCATGCTGACTTGACTATTGCTCGTTCGGGTGGCGGCCGACGACGTTGTTGGTTACGGTCCGGCGTTACCGCTGCACTGGCTGTGGGCGTGTGTGGCGGCAGGACACGAGCCGGGTGGCCGAACCGCGAGCCCGGCTGTCGCGGCGTGCGCTGCGCTGGGCGTTGGAGGCCATCGTGTGCCAGCACCTCACGGTCGCTGGAGTCGCGGAGGCGTTGGCCGTGTCGTGGAACACCGCGAACGACGCGGTGCTGACCGAAGGTCGCCGCGTGCTGATCAGTGACCCGCACCGTCTCGACGGCGTGCAGGTCATCGGGGTCGATGAGCACGCGTGGCGACACACCCGTCGCGGGGACAAGTACGTCACGGTGATCATCGACCTGACACCGGTGCGTGACGGCACTGGCCCGGCGCGGCTGCTGGACATGGTCGAAGGCCGCTCCAAAGCAGTGTTCAAGACCTGGCTCGACGCCCAAAGCAGCGCCTTCCGCGACGGGATCGAGGTCGTAGCGATGGACGGGTTCACCGGCTTCAAGACCGCAGCCGCTGAGGCCGTCCCCGACGCGGTCGCGGTCATGGATCCCTTCCACGTCGTAGCACTGGCCGGCGACGCCCTCGACCGATGTCGGCAGCGTGTTCAGCAACAGACCTGCGGGCACCGCGGGCGCACCGGTGACCCGCTCTACGGCATCCGCCGCGTGCTGCGCACCGGCGTCGAGCTGCTCACCGACCGACAACACCAAAGACTGCCTGCCGTGTTCGCCACCGAGCAGCACGTCGGGGTCGAGGCCACCTGGGGCATCTACCAACGCATCGTCGCCGCCTACCGCAACCCGGATCGAGCCTGCGCGAAGACCGACCTGGCGAAGACCATCACCGTCAGCGCGGCGGTGCCCACGGCCCTGACCGAGCTGATCACACTCGGGCGGACGCTCAAACGCCGGGCCGCCGACGTGCTGGCCTGCTTCGACCGGGCCGGCACCAGCAACGGACCGACCGAAGCGATCAACGGCCGCCTGGAACACCTACGCGGCTCCGCGCTGGGCTTCTGCAACCTCGCCAACTACATCGCAAGATCACTAATCGAGGCTGGCGGGTTCAGACCACAACCACACACTCAGATCGGATGAGCCCGGAAAGTTTTGAAAGAATTCCGGGAGGCGTGTCGGATAGGGGCGGTGGCGTTCGTAGCAGGGGTGAGGCCGCCACAAGGCGCGGCGCGACCAACTTCCCGCAAGGAGACACCATGACTGCCACGTACACCTTCGACATCTTCTCCACGCTCGACGGCTTCGCCAACCACAACGGAGACTGGGGCGGCTACTGGGGCAAGCAGGGCCCCGAATTCCTCGCGCATCGCGCCGCTGCCTACCGCGACCCGCTGCGCATGGTGCTCGGGGCCAAGACCTACACCTCGAACGCGCCGTTCCTTAACGCAGGCTTCGACCGCAGCCTGTTCGACGGGTGGATCACGCGCATGTTCGACTCCCCGGTCACGGTGCTCTCCAGCCGGCTGACCGAACCGCTCGAGTGGCCGGACACGACCATCGAGTCCGGCGATCCTGTCGAGGTGGTCACGCGCCTCAAGGCCGAATCCGACGTGCCGCTGCGCTCCCACGGCAGCCTGACGCTCAACCGGGCGCTGCTGAACGCCGGCCTGATCGACACCATCGAGGTGACGGTCTTCCCAGTGATCTCCGGGACGACCGGCGTGGACCGGATCTTCGACGGTGCGGACGACTTCGACCTCGAGCTGCTCGAGGCCCGGACCTTTGACGGCCACACGCAGGTGCTGACCTATCGGCCGACCCGACACAGTTGATCGGCGACGGGGCGGCGTTGAGCCATGCCGGGATCGTCATCCTCGCCGCGTGCGTGGGTATGGCGCTGTGCTCCTGACGTCGACACGTCGACACTGCGCCTGCCGAAAACTACATCCATGCAGTTCAAGCTGCATGTGAGTATTCGTGGAGGACTCCGCCGAGCCGGTCTCTCCGGCGTATGTTCAGGTCGATGATTCGCTCCGGATCTGTGATCGGATCCGGCACGATGCGTAGCGGGGCCGCTTGGGTCAGGGCTTGGTGGGCGCGGTGCTGGTTGTAGGAGTGTTCGTACTCGCGTAGGGCGTGCCGCAGGTGGTGTTCGTTCCATAGGAGGCAGCGGTCGAGGAGTTCGCGGCGGCACAACTGCACCTGAAGGGTGTCAATACTCCGTTCACGGTTGTGAGCTGCGGGTTTGTCCCGGCTTCCTGGTCGAAGCAGTGGTCAGGGTCGGGCATGCTCGAGGCTCGTGGTGCTCCGTCTCTTCTATTTGATCTTCTGTCGCATTGTGGGCTGGCTGACGCTGCTGGCTGGTGGCGACGGGTCCAAGACCTTGGAGATCCTCGTGCTTCGGCATGAGGTGGCAGTGCTGCGCCATCAGGTGGGCCGTCCGAGGCTGTCGTGCGCGGATCGAGCGGTGTTGGCCGCGCTGGCTCGGGGACTGCCGGCGGGGCTGCGTGCCCAAACGAGCAGCCGGGCCCTGCCGCCGATCTCATCGACGGCTTGCTGTCCGCGTTCCGGGTCGCGAGAGCCGACGTAGACGCTCACCCCGGCGGCCGCGAGCTGCGCGGCGATCTGCTTGCCGATGCCCTTGTCGGCCTCGGTGACAGTGCAGTCGAATCGCTCATGGGCGTTTCCTATTCCTTGTCAGTACGTGGCGGCGGCAGTGGTCGTCGACCCGGTCAGTGCGCCGAGTACGCGTCGGTGTCGATGTCCTCGATGAGGGTCGGTCCGGTGGGCGTCCAGCCGAGCAGCTCCCGCGTCCCGGTGCTGGTCGCCTCGAGGTCCCTGGCGAAGAAGTTGCCGATCCAGCCGAAGTGGCCCTGGACGTCCTCGGCGGCGATCGAGGCGACGGGCAGGTCGAACGCGCGGCCGATCGCCTCCGCGATCTCGCGGGTGGAGACACCCTGTTCGGCGACGGCGTGCAGGCGGGCGCCTGCAGGCGCCTTCTCGAGGCCGAGCGCGACGAGGCGGGCGGCGTCGGATCGGTGCACGGCGGCCCAACGGTTGGTCCCGTCACCGGGGTAGCCGGAGACGCCCTTCTCGCGGGCGACCGCGGCGATGACCGCGATGAACCCGTGGTCGCGGGTGCCGTGCACGGTGGGTGAGAAGCGCAGGCTCACGCTGTGCACGCCCCGCTCGACGAACTCGAGCGCCAGGTTCTCGCTCCCGCCGCGCGGGGAGTCCGGGCCGTGGGCCGAGGACGCGTCGTCCTCGGTGGAGGGCCTGCCCTGGGCGAGGCCGGCGACGCCCGATGCGAACAGGAACGGACGGTCAGTACCTACGAGCGTGTCGCCGATGGTCTGGACGGCGGCCCGCTCGGCCGCGCTCGAGGCGGCCGGGTTGGAGAAGTCGTGCTTGTTCGCGAGATGGATGACGGCCTCGGCGTCCTCGGCGCCGGCGCGGATGCTGTCGAGGTCGTCCAGGTCCCCGCGGCGGACGTGGGCGCCCTTCGCCGCGAGGGCCGCGGCGGACGCGTCGGACCTGGCCAGTCCGGTGACCTTGTGGCCCGTAGCGAGCAGTTCGTCGACCGTCGCGGAGCCGATCCATCCGGAGGCTCCAGTGACGAAAACGTGCATGATGTGATCTCCTTCGACGCCCCGCCAGCGAGCGGGGCGAATGATCCGAGTGGTTGGTAGCAGCGACTGATGTCAGTCACAGACATAGCTTACCCCTTCAAGTCAGTCACTGTCATCGCTACACTTGACCGCATGGCGCGTTGGGAACCGGGGGCTCCGGAGCGGCTGCAGAAGGCGGCGCTCGAGCTGTTCGCCACCCGCGGCTACGAGCAGACGACCGCCACTGAGATCGCACAGTCCGTCGGCCTGACCGAGCGCACCTTCTTCCGCCACTTCAGCGACAAGCGCGAGGTCCTGTTCTACGGGCAGGACGTGTTCGTCCAGGCGTTCCTCGACGGCGTGGACACCGCACCATCGGGCGCATCTCCGATCGAGATCGTCGCCTGCGCCCTGCAGTCCGCGGCGTCCTTGTTCCCGGACGAGCGCCGGCCCCACTCCCGCCAACGACAATCGGTGATCGAGCAGAACCCCGCGCTGCAGGAACGCGAGTCGCACAAGCTCGCCAGCCTTGCCACGACCGTCGCCGACGCCCTCCGCGCGCGTGGCGTCGACGAACTCGCCGCCACCCTGGCCGCGGAGTCAGGCGCCACCGTCTTCGGGATCGCGTTCACACAATGGATCCGCGAGGGCGAGCAGCGATCTCTCGCCGACATCTCAGCGCACGTGCTCCGCGAACTACTCACCTTGACCGGAAAGGCGACGGCCTCACGCAGCATCGTGACCACACCGACGCGTAACTGAGCCCCCCACTCGGGTCCGTTCCTGCCGGGGGCTCGCCGACCAGTCGATCTGGCTGCATGGCCTACTGATCAACGGCGAGGTGATCTGCACAAGGGTGCGGTCTATGCCAACGTGTCGCTCGCGGCCGGCATCGTGGACAGGCCTGGTCGGTCCCCTGATCGACCTGGCCGGCGCACTGCAGTGCGGGCACAGGAGTTCTGCCGTGCCTATCCCTGGCAGGGTGTGGCTGGGTTGCGGACCGGCGACGAATACTGGTAGAGGCGAGTCCGACGACCCGCCAGTCGTCGCCGGTGAGGACCGCCCGGATCGTTGCTTGCTGCTCCGTCTTGCCCGCGACGGGTGTCGCCTGGAAGGCGAGGGTCTGCGATTCGCCGGGCTTGAGGGGGAGGACCTTGTGGCCGGTGGGCGTGGAGGTCCAGCCGTTGGGGAGGACGAGGGCGAGCTCACCTGCCGGGACGGCCTTGCCGGTGGCGGCGACCGTCACCTGGACGTTGAAGGGCTCGCCCGCCAGAGCCTCGGCGTCGGCCAGGCCCGCAACCGCACCCGGCTCGCGGTGGAACGCACCGTTGCCGTTGGGCATGATCTGCCTCCGCCTGACCATCCCTTGGTACGCCACCACCGGCCACAGCCCCCACGACACCGCCGAACGACGAGCACGAGCCCGCTGGTACACCACCAAGACCGAACTGTCCTTCGAAGACATGGTGATCAAGCTCCGCCGCGTCATCATCGCCGAACTTTTTCGGCCCCAAGCCCTCTACCAGGCCACACCCGAAGAAACCCGGGCCGTCCTCGCAGCCTGCGCCGCAGCCGAAACATGATCACCCACAAGTGCGAAACACGAGGGGTCTTGCGGAGTTCCGCCATGCGTTGGCTGATGTCGGCGAGGTGCCGGTCGATGAGGTCGATGACGTGGCTGCACGGGTTTCGCCGCTATCGCGCAGGGCGAGGATGCCGCCGATCTCGGCGAGGGTGAGGCCGGCGTGATGAGCATCGCGGATGAACGCAGGGCCGTGGGTTCACCGTGGAGATCGAAGCCGGGCTCGCCAAGCTCATCGAGGGCTGGCGGCCCCTGCGCCCGATCAGGGTCCACGACGCGGGCCTGCCCTTCCTGTTCAACCCGTGACCGCGCTCCCCCGGGGAAGGGGGTTACTGGTGAGATCGCGTCAAGCGGGTGGGTAGCGGCGGCCTACCGTGACGGGGCCTTCGCCCGACCATGTCCGTAGCGGTCAAAGTAGCGCCGCGTAACCAGGTTTTGATTCACGCGATCCGCCGATTGACTTTGTGCTGACGGCAGAGGCGCTGGCCTCACTGTTGGAAGATATGGCGGGCGTACTGATCCGTCCTACGGCAAGAGCTTGGTGAGAAGGGTGCGAAGTTCTTGAGCGCCGTCCGGGCCGAGGATGTCGTCGATGTCGCGCTCCATGCTCTCCAGGGCTTCACGCACTACAGGGATGCGGGCGCGGCCGAGGTCGGTGAGCTGCAGCGCGTAGCGGCGTCGGTCGTGCGGGTCCTGGCCGCGGGAGACGATGCCGGCCGCCACCAGTTCCTCGATGAGTGATGCGGTGGCCGGTTCGGTCAGGTGCAGGTATCGGGCCAGTTGCTCTTGCGGGCAGGGGGCGAGCCTGTCCAGGGCGGGCAGCAAGGCGAAGTGGCGGGTGCGCAGACCGTACGCCGCGAGCTGATGATCCCCGAGGCGGCGCAGCCGGTAGTGGGCTTGGGCGATCAAGTGCTCGATGCTGTGGATGGCGGATGGCCCGTCGTCGGCGACGAGCTTGGTCAGCAGCGCGGTGAGGTGCTGCCGCTCGGGTGTGGTGAGCGCGCTGGTGAGCCGGGCGTCGCGGTCGGCGACGGCGTGGCGCATGCCGTCCAGTGCGGTACGGCCCGCCTCGGTCAGTGACAGCACGTAGGTGCGGCGGTTGGCCGGGTTGCGGGTGCGGATGACATAGCCTGCCGCCTGGAGCCGATCGAGCAGCCTGACCATGATCGTACGGTTGATGCCGAGCCGGTGGGCGAGGTCCTGCTGTGAGGGGGCGTCCTCGTCGGCGAGGATGTCGAGCACCACGAACTCGCGCGACTGTGACCCGTCTTGCATGGCATGGGCGGTGACGGCGGTGAACACGCGGCGTAGTAGGTGGCCGGTGGTCGCATGCAGCGGGCCGGACTCGTCGTCGACGACATTCCTTGCCTGTTCGGGCACGAGCCTCACCTCCTGGCGTGATGCTAGCAGTCTGATGATTGATCTGATGATGGTTGCATCAGAATTAGTTGGAATGTTGACAGTTGGGAGCATGTAGATCTAGAGTCCCGACACACAACTCATGGAAGGACATAGCGATCATGCGTACTGTCGCGGTCATGGACTCCTACCTCGCCTACACAGAGGCCGGGGAGGGGGAGTCGCCAGTGGTGTTCCTGCACGGCAGCCCCACCTCGTCCTACATCTGGCGCAACGTCATCCCGCACGTCGCCGATCGCGCCAGGGTCCTGGCCCCGGACCTGATCGGGATGGGCGCCTCCGGAAAGCCCGACATCGGCTACCGCTTCGCCGACCACGCCCGCTACCTGGATGCGTGGTTCGAGGCCATGGGGCTGGAGGAGGTCGTCCTAGTCGGGCACGATTGGGGCGGCGCACTGGCCATGGACCGCGCTGCCCGCCACCCCGGCCTGGTGCGCGGCGTCGCCCTCCTGGAGACGTTCCTGCGGCCGCAGATGTGGGCGGAACTGCCGCAGGACGTGATCGACCATTCCCAGGCGCTGCGCACCCCCGGGCTCGGCGAGCGGCTGCTGCTGGAGGAGAACGCCGCCATCGAGTACGCCCTGCCCCACCCCTTCGCCATCAAGACAGGCCTCAGCCCGCACGACCACGACGTCTACCGGGCGCCCTACCGCGAACCGGTGTCGCGCCGTCCTCTCTTGCAGTGGCCGCGCGAGATTCCCTACGACCGTGAACCGGCCGATGTGGCCGAACGCATGGACGCCTACGGTGCATGGCTCGCCACCAGCCCGGAGGTACCCAAACTGCTCCTCACGGTTGAAGACGGCGTCGGTATCGCCTCCCCGCAGATCGTGGACTGGGCCCGCCAGAACATCGCCGCCCTCGAAATCGAAGGCATTGGACCCGCCGGGCATCAGGCCCCCGAGGACCAGCCGCACGCCATCGGCCAGGCCATCGCCGGCTGGCTGAACCGGCACCACCTCCTCTCGCCGGCTTGGGCGAGCGCTTGATCCGCGATCCGGTTGGCGGTCAGTGCTGCCTGGTTGGTCAACCTGCTCGGCAGCGTGCCGGACAGCGCGCCGCCACCACTGCGCCCTGCCGAAAATTTCATCTGTGCAGGTCAAGCGGCATGTGAGTACTCGTGGAGGAGGCCGCCGAGCCGGTCTCGTCGGCGTATGTTCAGGTCGATGATTCGTTCGGGGTCCGTGATCGGGTCCGGGACGGGACGCAGCTGTGACGGCCTCCTCCCACGCGCCGAGCCGCTGCTCCCAGGCCGTCGTGGCCTCGGTCGGCGACCTGCCGCCGCATTCTCCGCGGACCTGGCAGGGTCAAGCTTTGTAGGCGCTCGTCAGGCGTGACCGCGACGCCTCGAGGTGGGCGGTCATGGCGCTCGCCGCCGCCTCGGGATCGTTGCGGCAGATGGCGTCGAGCACCGCGCGGTGCTCATCGGCGGCGTGACTGGCGATCCCGTGGCGGAAGTAGAGGCGGTAACCATGGGTATGCGCGCGGAACCTGCGCAGCGTGTCGGCGATGAGCGGGCTGCGACTGGCCTCGGCGATCGCGTTGTGAAACAGGGCGTCCAGTTCCGCGAAGCCGCGGTACGCCTCGTAGGTGTCACCGACCAGCGGTGACATCATCTGCTCCAGCGACCCCCGCATGGCGGTCACCTCGGCGGCCGTGGCGTACCGTGCGGCACGCGCGGCAGCGGACGGTTCGAGGAGCAGGCGAACGTCGTACAGGTCATCAAGGGCGGCCCGGTCGAGCAGGGGGGCCACCAGATAGCCGGTGTTCGGCCGGCGGACGACGAGCCCCTCCGACTCGCAGCGCGCGAGCGCTTCGCGGACCGGCGTCTGCGACACGTCGAGTTCGCGGGCGAGCCCGTCGATCGACAGCTTCGTCCCGGGCTCCAAGTCGTGATCCATGAGCCGGGCCTTCAGCGCCTGGAAGACCGATTCGCGGATGCTGATCTTGGCCGGCTCGGCGGAACCCGAGCCGCTGGATGCGCCTGTCACCGGCGCTGAGTCACTCATCGCCCCTCCATCTGAGGCCACCGCGGACACATAGGTTCCGGACATCTTCGCTACTCGTGGTTGACACATGCCCGAAACGCCCTGCATCCTCATGCAAATCGTATCGTATCGGATCTGGGCTAGCCCGCCCGACACAGAAAGAAGAGCTCGTGACCTTTCCCGACTGGTTCGGCGACGCGGGTTTCGGCCTGTTCGTGCACTGGGACCATGCGAGTCAGCAAGGCGTGGAGATCGGCTGGCCCCTGGTCGGCAAGTCGATCATTTCGGGCCGGACAGAACCCGAAGCCGACATGACAATCACGCAGTACCAGTCGAGCGCGGCCACGTTCGACCCGCGACGCTGGGATCCGCGAGGCGTCGCGCGGCTCGCCCGCGACGCTGGTGCCCGCTACGTGGTCTTCACCGTCCGCCATCACGCCGGGTACTCGATGTACCACACGAGGCAGTCCGAGTTCTCCATCGCGGCGTCGCCGTACGGACGTGACATCACCCGGGAGTTCTTCGACGCGTTGCGCGCCGAGGGCCTGCGTGTCGGCGTCTACTACTCGCTGCTCGACTGGAACCATCCCGACTACCCGGCGTTCACCGACGCCGATCGTCCCTACCCGCACGACCGTTACCGGCGGCCCTCACCGGAACAGTGGGCGCGATACCTCGACTACGTCAAGGGACAGCTCACCGAACTGCTCACCGAGTACGGGACGATCGACCTGCTGTGGTTCGACGGGGAGTGGGAACGCACCGCAGAGGAATGGCACGGCGCCGAGCTCCGCGAGCTGATCAAATCCCTGCAGCCGGACGTGATCATCAATGACCGGCTGCCGGGCCAGGGCGACTACGCGACACCCGAGCAGGGCATGCCGCGCCGGCCACCGGGCGGACCGTGGGAGCTGTGTCTCACCATGAGCGAGAGCTGGGCCTACCGGCCTGACGACCTCGACTACAAGAGCCCGCGGCTGCTCGCCTCCTACCTGAGCGAGGTCGTCTCCCGGGGTGGCAACCTCCTGCTCAACATCGGGCCGCGGGGTGACGGGTCGCTGGTGCCGACCGAGGTCGCCACGCTCAAGCAGCTCGGCAGCTGGCTCGCCAGCCACGGCGAGAGCATCGTCGGGGCCGCGCCCGCGCCGGAACGCCTCGACTTCTACGGCCCGGCCACGCAGCGCGGCAACAACGTCTACCTCCACCTGCTGCTGCAGCCACAGGACGTGCTCATCGTCAGGAACGTTCCCATCGGCTCGGTCGTCAGCGTTCGCCTGCTCGGCACCGAGCAACCGCTGCAGTACAGCGTCAACGAGGAAGTGCACAAGGCGAACGGCGAGGACGACGAGCCGCTCGGCGAACTGTTCATCACCGTGCCACCACCGACCGGCGCGCTCATCGACGTCATCGCCATAGAGCTGTCAGCTCCCTGAAAGGACGGGTCCCGTGCGACTCTCTAGAACTCTCAGAGCGGCCAGGCCAGTCCTCGCAGGCGTCCTGCTCGCGGCCGCCGGCATCGCGTGCGGCACCGGCACCGGACCAGGCGGCGGCGACGGCAAGTCGCTCCGGATTCAGATCCCCACCGGACCGCTGGCCAGCGCCATGCAGCAGGTCGGCAAGGACTTCGAGAAGGCCAACCCGGGCACGGTGGTCACGTTCGAGGGCGTCGACGCCGGCAGCTCCCGCGGCCCCAATGTGGCACTGCTCAGCTCGACCGGCACCCCGGACATCGGCTACCTCCAGCGCAGCACGGGTGTCTGGTCGGCGCTACTGAAGAACAAGCAGCTGACCCCGCTGGATGACGTCTGGAAGGCCGCTGGCCTGGCGGACAAGTACTCCAAAAGCCAGGTCGACTACTACACGACCAACGGGCACCACTACGGCGTCCTCTACGAGCAACTGCTGATCAACCCCGTCTACTACAACAAGGCAGCCTTCGCGAAGGCCGGCATCCCCGACCCGCCCGACCACCAGGTCCACTCCGTCGCCGACTTCGAGTCCATGGTGGGCAAGGTCAAGGCCGCCGGTTACGAGGGATTCGGCGTGGGCGGTTCGAGCCCGTACGACCTGGGGCACACGCTGGACGCGCTGCTGCCCACCGCGGTGTCGGCCGACGACTACGACGCCATGCTCACAAACTTCAAGCCCGGATCCCCCACGGACGTCAAGTACACCGACCCCGGCTTCGTGAAGGTGCTCCAGACGATCCAGGACTGGCAGAAGAAGGGCATCTACCAGAACGGGATGCTCGGCATGGACACCGACCAAGCCCAGGGGCTGTTCACCAGCGGAAAACTCGCGATGCTGCAGGGCGGCAACTACACCTACGCGAGCCTGAAGGAGGCCAAGCCGTCGTTCGAGATGGGCTGGTTCCTGCTGCCCCCGCTCACCCCGGGCCGGAAGACGCCGTTCGACGCCTTCAACGGTGACACCCTGGTGGTCCCGGCCAAGGCGGCGAACCCGGATCTGGCCAAGAAGTTCCTTCAGTTCTTCATGACCGACAAGTACCAGGTCAGCGTCATCGCCGCCACCGGTTCGCTCCCGGTGTTCACCTCGATCCCCGCATCGAGCCTGTCGAACCTCGGCGACCTGGTGCAGCAGCAGTTCGAGCTGTCGCAGTCCGTCGGATTGGTCAACATCTGGGACTCCACCGTGCCCTCCACCCTCGGGCAGGCGTTCTCGGTGCCGGTGCTGCAGAAGCTCGTCGCCGACAAGCTGACCCCGCAGCAGGCCGCGCAGCAGTACCAGTCGGCGCTGGAGGACCTGCAGTCCGGCAAGGTGTCGGGAGCGTCGGACTGATGACCGCCGACAAAGTCGTTCTGGCGACGGCCGCCACGGCGCGGCCGCCTCGCCGGAGGGCGCGGATCTTCCCGACCGCGGTGATGGTCCCGGCCTTGGTGCTGCTGCTCGTGCTCGTCGCTTACCCGATCGCCGGATCCGTGCGCATCAGCCTCGGTTCCTGGGACGGCATCGGCGCCGTCGCCTACCACGGCCTGGACAACTACCGGCGGCTTCTGCACGATTCGCTGGTCTGGCAGTCCATCGGGACCAGCCTGCAGTTCTTCATCGGGACCGTGGTGTTCACGGTGACCTTCGGCTGTCTCCTGGCCAACGCGATCAGCCGGAAAGTCCCCGGCGCCCGGATCTTCAAGGTCATCTGGTTCCTGCCGGTGATCATCCCGGTCAGCATCGCAGGCATCTTCTGGTCGAACGCGTTCCAGCCCACGACCGGTGTGGTGAACTCACTGCTCGGCCTGATCGGGCTCGGAGACGGGCACGCCTGGCTGGCGTCGTCCTCGACGGCACTGTACGCGGCGATCTTCGTAGCGGTGTGGACGCAGACCGGGTATGCGATGCTGATCCTGCTGGGCGCGATGGAGGCCATCCCCCCGGAGGTGCACGAGGCGGCCACGCTCGACGGCGTCGGAGCGGCCGGACGGCTGTTCCGGATCACCTTGCCGAACATCGTGCCGATGCTGGGCACGATCACGACGTTGACCTCGGTGTTCTCATTCAACGCCTTCGGCATCATCTACGCGATGACCCGAGGCGGCCCAGGTAACTCCACGAGTATCCTCCCGGTGCTGGTCTACAAGCAGTCCTTCGTCGACCAGGACTACGGCTACGGCTCGGCTACCGCGGTCATCACGACGCTGATCGTCGCCGTCATCGGGATCATGACCCTGCGGATCTTCCGCCAGCAGACCCTGGACGCGCGATGACGGCGCCGCGGACTCCCAGCGGAACACGGCCGGCCGTACGGCGTCGCCGGCGACGATCGGCCTGGCGACACGGCCCGCTCTGGTACGTCGGCTACGCGCTCCTGCTGGTCTGGACGGCGATCACGGTCGTGCCGTTCGTGTCGATGCTGCTGCTGTCGCTGCACCCGACCAGCGACATCTACGCCCACCCGTTGGGGCTGGGCGGCCAGTGGGTGCTGTCGAACTACGCCGACGCCTGGCGGGGCGTGGTCGGTGGCGCGCCGCTGTCGACGTACATCATCAACAGCGTGCTGGTGGCACTCTGCAGCCTGGCCATCGGCGTGACCTGCGGCAGCCTCGCCGGCTACGGCCTGGCCCGCGCGACCAGGGGCCTGTCGAACGCGGTCAGCCGCGTCATGGTCCTCGCCCTGAGCGTCCCGCTGGTCGTCGCGCTGATCCCGACGTTCGAGCTGCTGGGCAGGTATCAGATGCTCAACAGCGTGCCGGGCATCTCGCTAGTGTACGCGGCGTTCATGACGCCCACCATCGCCCTCATCATGCGGTCGGTGTTCGCCGCCGTACCGCGGGAACTGCTCGAAGCAGCCAAGATCGACGGTTACGGGGAGTTGGCCGCGCTGCTCCGCGTGGTCCTGCCAATCAGCAAGGGCGGTTTCGTCTCGGTCACGCTGCTCGGGCTCATCTTCGTGTGGAGCGAGGTCCAGTTCGGAGTCGTCCTGCTGACCCGCCCGCAGAACCGCACACTGTCGGTCGGCCTGCTCTCCTTCCAGGGCCAGTTCGTCAGCGACCAGGGGGCCTTTTTCGCCGGCCTCGTCATCGCGACATTCCCGATCGTCATCCTCTTCCTGATCTTCCAGCGCTACGTCACGAGCGGCATCACCCTGGGTGCGCTCAAGTGAAACCCTCAGCGGCCCCGTCCAGAGAGCACATGACATGACCCGAATCGAACGAATCGACGTCCAGATGGTCGACCTGCAACCGGCGGCCGTCCGCGTCGACGCGATGCAGTCCTTCGTCAAGCAGGAGACGGTGCTCGTCACCGTGCACACCTCCGACGGGCTGTCCGGGACCGGGTACTCCTACACGATCGGGACCGGCGGGCGGGCTGTCATGTCACTCATCACCGACCACCTGGTCCCGGCACTTCTGGGCCGGGACGCTCGGCTGGTCGAGGCGCTGTGGCGGCACATGCTCGACCAGACCCGCGCGACCACTGTCGGGGCCATCACCTCACTGGCGTTCGCCGCCGTCGACACCGCGCTCTGGGACCTGCGCGGCCGGCGTACCGGTGAGTCGCTGTGGCGGATGGCAGGCGGCGCGCACGAGCGGCTGCCCGTCTACGACACCGAGGGCGGCTGGCTGCACCTGCCCGTCGAGGAACTGGTGGACGGCGCGAAGCGAGCGGCCACGGCCGGGCTGTGCGGGGTGAAGGTCAAGGTGGGCAGGCCGTCGCTCGCCGAAGACGCCGAGCGGCTCGCGGCCGTCCGCGAGGCGGTGGGACCGGGCTTCGAGGTGATGGTCGACGCCAACCAGGCGTTCACCTCCGCGGAGGCGATCCGACGCGCCCGGACCTACGAGCCGCTCGGCATCGCCTGGTTCGAGGAGCCGCTGCCGGCCGACGACCTGCACGGACACCGAAGACTGGCCGCCTCCACCTCGGTGCCGGTGGCGGTCGGCGAATCCCTCTACTCCGTCCAGCGGTTCGGCGACTACCTGGCCGCGGGCGCGGTCGGCATCGTGCAGGTCGACGTGGCCCGCATCGGCGGGATCACCCCATGGCTGAAGGTCGCCCATGCCGCCGAGGCGTTCAACGTCGCGGTGAGCCCGCACTTCCTCATGGAACTGCACGTCAGCCTGGCCGCCGCCGTGCCGAACGGGATGTACGTCGAGCACATCCCGCAGCTGCAGGCGATCACCCGTAGCTCTCTGGTGATCGAGGACGGCCATGTGACACCGCCCGACACCCCCGGCATCGGGATCGACTGGAATCCCGATGCCCTCGACGACCACCGCGTCGCCTGAGTGAGACGAGGAGTGTCGATGATACGGGTGGCGACGGTCATCCGGCTGAGGCCGGACAAGGAACCCGAGTACCGCGACCTGCACGCGGCCGGCCGGCCGGCCGCGCCGGACGCGCTGCACCCACGTGACGGCATGCTCACCGAGGCCGGTCACGGGCAGCGCAGCGTCGAGCACCTCGCCGCGTACGGGGGCACCGCGATCCGCTGGCACGGCCTCACCCTCGGCTCCGGGGCCGACGCGTGAACCGCCGGCGGCTCGGCCGTACCGGCGTTGAGGTGACCGAGCTCGGGGACAGCCTGGACCGGCTGGGCACCTCCCACGTCGACATCGCCCTCGTCCACGACCCGGAGCGGGCCATCCCGCAGGTGATCGACGAAACCGTGCCGGCCCTGCTGAGCATGCGCGACGAGGGCCTCATCACCGCTGTGGGCGTCGGCATGAACTACTGGCAGCCGCTCGCGGAGATCGTGGACCGCTGTGACGTGGATGTCGTGATGCTCGCCGGCCGCTGGACGCTGCTCGACCGTTCCGGCGAGCCGCTGCTCGACCTGTGCGGCCGGCGCGGCGTCTCCGTGCTCGCCGCGGCGCCGTTCAACTCCGGCATCCTCGCGCAGGCCACGCCGAGCGAGCGCGACATGTTCGACTACGCGCCGGTGAGCGGGCCGGTGTTGCGCCGCGCTCGGGAACTCGCCGCGCTCTGCCGGGCCGCGGACGTGGAGCTGCCGCACGTGGCGATCCGGTTTCCGCTGCGGCACCCGGCGGTGGCGTCGGTGGTGGCCGGAATGGCCGGTCCGGACCAGGTGCGCGGCGCCGCTCAGCGGATGGCGCGGCCGGTACCCGAACCGCTGTGGCGGCGGCTGCGGCCCACGGTGCCCTTGCCCGACGGCACTTTCAGCCGGCCGCCGCCACGCTGACCGCCGGCGGCGGACACCATCAGCGACGACTGCGCCGCAGCCCTCCGGCTGTGATTTGGATCGCCTGATGGGTCTGGCGATCTTTGTGTAGTGTCGTCACGGACGGTGATGGCGACCTAGTCCGCGCAGAGGATGATCTTTCGGAGTAAGTCGAGTTCGGCGCGCCCGTATCGGCTGCGCTTGATGGCCTTGACCTGGCACACGTTGCCTTCGACCGGGCCGGAGCTGTAGGGCAGGGTGAGCCCGTTGCGGACGGCGGCGAAGGTGTGCAGGTGGGGCAGGTCGTCAGTACGGACGGCGGCGATCCAGTCGTCGAGGCGTTCGCCGTGACGGCTGGTCATCATGTCCGCGAAGGTCTTGACGTGGCCGCGCAGGGCGTCCAGATGGGGCAGACTGCCAGGACGTTCTTGAGTTTGACCTGCTCGTCGGCGTCGAGGGTGTCGGGGTGGCGGCGGAGCCAGCTGGTGATGTGGCGAACCTTAGGCGGTGCCGGGACGGTGGCGGGCGCGGCCGTTCCTCGGAAGGGGGCCAGGTAGTAGTAGACGGTGGAGTAGCCGCCGCGGTAGCCGAGCGCGGTGATCTCCCGAACCAGTTGCTGGACGTCCCGCCCGAGGACCTGGTCAGGGCGCAGGCCGTCCGCTGGACGGCCTGCGCCCTGACACTCAGCCGAGCCAGGTGGTGATCTGGGTCATGGCGGTCGCGGACCAGCCGAGCTTGAGGTGGTTGAGTGGCAGCGTCGCGGTCGCAGCCCGGTTCGCGATGCCGTCGGCCGCGGTGCAGCTCGCCACGAAGACGGCGCCGTCGGACGGCCCTGTGTGCTCGTTGTGCAGCAGCGCCATGTCCGGCATGTTGCCGCACAGTTGGTAGACCGGGACGCTCGACGGAGTTCCCGCGTTGATGAGGGGCTGCACCAGCGAGCCCCTTTCGATGGCCCACTGGATCCCGCGGCCGGCGGTGTAGAAGCCGGTGCCGCCGTAATAGGTGGTGTACCAGTCCTGTTCGATGGTGGGCAGCGGGTAGACGCCGTCCCAGCGATAGAGCATGTCGTCGGAGCCCGGGTAGGCGTTGCCCTCGTAGCTCAGCTCGGGATGGTTGCGCCACAGGCCGTAACAGACCATCTGGGAGTGGGGTGCGGGTGCGTTCAACGAGCCCCCGCATTCCGGAAATATGGCGAAATCGTGGGTCCAGCCGTGCCGGTAACCCCAGTCGAAGCCCTTGTTCGGCCCGCCGACGAGGATCAGCTTCCTGACGCCGCCCGCGTAGGCCGTGCCCCAAGGCTTGCGTAGCGACGAGACGTACATGCGGGCGTTGAACGCGCCCTTCGACCAGCCGATCACGTCCACCTGCGCCGCACCGGTCTTCGCCCGGATCCTGGCGACGGCGTCGTGGATCTGCTCCGCCCAATAGTGGCCGTCCCCTGTGACGTGCGGGAAGCCGATCGCGAAGACCTTGTAGCCCTGTCCGTCGAGGTGCTGCACGAGACCCGTGGTGGGGCAGTTCGCCTGCCCGCAGCCGTACGAGCCGCTGGCATTGGGATTGGCCCAGGCCAGATCGGCGTTCTGGTTGGCGCCGTGCACCAGCAGCACGGGGGTGCTCTTGGCGCCCGTCTGCCAGCCCGGCGCGTGGTACAGCAGGAACCGCGAGGAGTGCGGCCGGGCGACGTCACCGAACAGGCGCCTGGTCTGCCCCTTCTGGTCGCCACGCCCGTCGGGTGGGTACGTCTCGGCCTGGAACCCGGTGGAGTTGTCCTTGTAGCGCTCGACGAGCGCCCAGCCGTTCTCCAGACCCGAGGTGTAGGCGGCCTCCAGCGTCACCGACGCCGTCGCGGTCGCGGCGGCGGGTGTCGTGAACAGCGCTCCGGCCGCTAACGCGAGGGCCGCAGCCACTCGTCCCCACGAACGTCGTCCCATCAGACCTCCCAGGAAGTTCGGATGAGTCAAGTTCGCCCGCTCCGGAGGCGCGGGTCAATGTGAGCCGCACCTATAGTTCCGTGTCGGTGAGCGGTGCTGGAGCCGCTGCTCCCCAGCAGTGGTTGGCTGCAGGTGAGCGCCGTCAGCTGTCATTTCATGCCAGGAAGGCCAGCATTTCCGGTCGTACGGAGTGGGCGAAGCCGACACCCGCGGCCCAGCGGGCAGCCTCGGCGGCGGCGAAGTCGGTGAGGCGAGCCCACTCGTTGCCCTGGGAGCCGGCGAGGTGCGGGGTGATCAGGAAGTCCCACAACGGGTGGTCGGCGGGCAGTACCTCGGGGTCGGTGACGTCGAGGACGGCGTGGATGCGTCCGGCGGTGGCGGCGTCCGTGAGTGCGTCCTGGTCGAGCACCGCGCCCCGGGAGGTGTTGATCAGCGCCGCGCCGGGGCGCATCGAGAAGATCAGGTCGCGGTCGACGAGGCCGCGGGTAGCGGGCAGCAGCGGGGTGTGGACGCTGACCACGTCGGTGTGCGCGAAGAGCTCGCGCAACCCGGCGGGCCGGGCGCCTGACAAAGCACCTGAGCGACGGCCGGTCCCTGACCGGCAATGTCTGCAAGGCGTCCTGTTCGTGCTGCATGCCGGCATCGGCTGGGAAGACCTACCGCAAGAACTCGGCTTCGGCCCCGGTATGACCTGCTGGCGGTTGAAATGCTGGAACGATCCCGGCGTGTTCAACTCCACCAGATCCTGCTCGATCGGTTGAACACAGCGAACCGGATCGACTGGTCGCGCGCGGCGATGGACAGCAATCACATCGACGCCAAAGAAGAGGGTCTCGGGACAGGCCCGTCGCCGGTCAACCGCAGCAAGCCCGGTTCCAAACACCATCTCATCCGTGACGGCAACGGCACCCCGATCTCCGTGCTGACCAGCGGCGCCAACATCCCTCGACATCAGCCGCGGCCCTTGAGCTGCTCGACGGCTACCCGCCTGTTGCCGGCCGTCGGGGCCGGCCACGGCGGCGTTTCGACGTGCCGCTGGCCGAGCCAGGCGCGTCTGGCCCACGACGCTCAAGGCCTGCGATCGGCCGACGTGGCCGACGCGATCGTCGCGGTCGCCGGCATGGCGGAGCTGCCGCTGCGCCTGGCCGTCGGGGCCGACGCGATCGACGGCATCCGGGCCGCGCTCGAATCCCGGCCGGCCGAGCTGGAGAAGTCAGCCCAGCGCGGCCGCCTTGCGCAGCAGCACTGAGCGTTCGCGCTGGTTGGCGCACAGCCGGGCCGCCAGCTCCAGCTCGGCGCGCGCTTCCGGTCGCCGTCCGAGCCGGGCCAGCAGCTCACCGCGTACGGTCGGAACCAAATGCGAACCGGGGAGCCGGTCCAAGGCGATCAGCTCGTCCACCATGGCCAGGGCTTGCGCCGGACCCGAGGCCATGGCCACGGCGACGGCCCGGTTGAGCTCGACCACCGGCGAGGGCGCGACCCGGCCGAGTGCCTCGTAGAGCAGCACGATTCGGTCCCAGTCGGTCGCCTCGAGGGAGGGCGCCGACGCGTGGGCGGCGGCGATCGCGGCCTGCAGGCCGTAGGGGCCGAGGCCGCGGGTCGATGCCTTGGCCAGCGCGGCCAGCCCACGGCGGATCGCCGAGAAGTCCCACCGCCGCCGGTCCTGGTGCTCGAGCAGGATCGGCGAACCGTCCGGGCCGGTCCGGGCCGGGAAGCGCGCGGCCGTCAGCTCGCACAACGCGAGCAGGCCGTGCACCTCGGGCTCGTCCGGCTGCAGCGCGGCCAGCGTGCGGGCCAGCCGGATCGCCTCGTAGGCGACGTCGGGGCGCAGCAGCCGGTCGCCCGACGTGGCCGTCGACCCCTCGGTGAAGATCACGTAGAGGACGCTGAGCACGCCGCCCAGCCGTTCCCGGCGCTCGCCGGCCGCCGGCAGCTCGAACGGCACCCCGGCCGCCGCGATCGTCTTCTTGCCCCGGGTGATGCGGGCCTGCACGGTCGGCACGGGTACGAGGAACGCGCGGGCGATCTCCTCGCTGGACAGGCCGCCGACCACGCGCAGGGTCAGCGCCACCCGGGCCTCGGGGGAGAGCACCGGGTGGCAGCTGATGAACATCAGCGCCAGGACGTCATCGTCGATCTTGTCGGGGTCGATTTCCTCGTCGACCGCCGGGCCGGCCGCCAGCAGGGCGTATCGGTCCTGAAGGGCGGCCCGGCGGCGGATCGCGTCGATGGCCCGCCGCCGGCCCGTGGCCATCAGCCAGCCGGCCGGATTGGCCGGACAGGCACGCGGCCACGACACCAGCGCCTCGGCCACCGCCTCCTGGGCCGCGTCCTCGGCCAGCCCGAAATCGCCGGTGAACTGGGCCAGCGCGGCGACGATCCGCGCCGACTCGATCCGCCAGACGGCCTCGACGTCGGCCCTACCCATCAGATCTGGCCGTTGCTCTCGCGCCCGGCCCGTTCCTTGACGATCCGCTCGTTGTCCTGCGGGACCTCCTCGCTCCCGGCCACCCGGCGGACCTCGATCTTGGACCCGGGGACCGCCGGGACCCGCTTGGCCCACTCGACCGCCTCCTGTTTCGAGGCGACATCGAGCAGGAAGTAGCCCCCGAACAGTTCCTTGGTCTCTCCGTAGGGCCCGTCAGTGACCAGCGGGGCCTCGCCGCTGAAGTCGACCACGACGCCCCGGCCCGGATCGTCCAGCCCTTCGGCCGCGAGGAGAACACCGGCCTTGACCATCTCCTCGATGAACCGGCGGGTCGCGGCCATCGCCTCGCCGATGTTGGCCATCATGGCCGCGTTCGTCTCATCGGTGCCCCGCATGATCAGCATGTACTTCGGCATCGCGTTCTCCTCATCCGGCGGGGCCGCCTCTCGACCCTCGCACCCACACGTCGAACGAGCGGCCCGCAGATCGACACGGCCCCGGAGAAATCTCTCGCCGCAACGCAGCCGATCCCACCGACCCGCGTTTCGCCCGTCAGACCGGCCCCTGAGCGATGGCAGACGCGGACGCCATGCTGATCAGAAAGCTTAACGTCGCAGCTTTGGAAGGCGGCAACGCTCACACGGATCTGGGGAAAAGCATTCAGGACGCGGCCAGCGACTTCTTTCCACTACCTGGCTGAAGAGAGGGCGACGGGAATCTTTAGCGGCGTTTCGCCCGCGGCGCACTCTCTTGCCGCTGAGCACGCGCGCCAGCCGACGAACCGTCGTGACAGTCTGTGCACGCCTATCCATGATCGCGTGCACCTCATGCCGAGAACAGTGCATCCGATCAAGGTGTCAGAAGTCAGCGACCGGACCAGGGCGCTGGCCGGCCAACGTCACCCAGCCACACGGTCAAGCGCTACTGATCGACCCTGTTTGGGAACGCCCGCCGCCGCGCGCTGGCCCTGCTGTTGCTCGACGCGGTCGCCCCGGTGGCCGACGCGTCTGCGACCTCGTTGATCCCCGTCCCGGCCCAGGCCATCGCGCCGTACCTGGGCTTCTTCGGTGGCTTCCTGCTCTACCTGGCCACCGCGGAGATCCTCCCCGAGGCCCACACCACCAGCCACCCGACCCGCCTCACCCTGCTGAGCACGGTGTGCGGCGCCCTGCTCATGTGGCTGGTCACCGGCCTCACCGAGTGATCGCCGCTACGGCGACCACTCGGTGAGCGCGCAAATTCGCCCTGAGGCTGAGCGGAGGAGGCAGGGACGGTTCTGCTCTGCGCGAAGCCGGCAGAACTCGAACGCGCCGTCTATCTATGGTGAGGCATGGCCTACTCCATCCCGCCGCTACGTCCAGCGATCGATCGGACCGCCCCCAAGCCGTCTCCGGCTCGCGAGCCGCTGTGGCGGCACGTGCTCGGTGAGTGTCTGAGAGGTCTTCGTCACGAGCGGGGCGAGAAGTTGAGCGAGACGGCAAGTCGCGCCGGGGTCTCGCCGCAATATCTCTCCGAGATGGAGCGAGGCGTCAAAGAGCCGTCGAGCGAAATGATCGCTGCGGTCGCCGGCGCGCTGGATGTGACTCTGGTCGATCTGACCCTTGCCGTTGCCGAGAGCTTGCGGTCTGCTCAGCACAACGCGTCGAGAGGTGCTACCTGCTCGGCGGCGTATGCTCTGGCCGCGTAGCGCGGCTTGCCGGGATTATCCGCGGGCCTATGAATGCTCCTCGATGATCTGATCGAGGAGCCCGTACTCCAAGGCCGCGGTCGCGGTAAACACGCGATCGTGATCGGTGTCGGCGCGTAGGGTCTCGATCGTCTGGCCGGTGTGCCGTGACAGTATGTGCTCGATGTCTGCCCGGACACGTACGACCTCGTCGGCTTGCAAGATGAGATCGGGGATCGTTCCGCGCCCCTGAGCGGCCGGTTGGTGCAGGATTACTCGTGCGTGCGGGAGAGCGGCACGTTTTCCTTCGGCACCCGCGGCGAGAAGGACGGCACCCACCGCGACGGCCTGTCCAACGCAGGTTGTCGAAACCCGCGGGCGGATATGGCGCATGGTGTCGTATATCGCGAGCATTGCGCTCGGGTCCCCGCCTTCGCAGTTGATATAGAACTGTATTTCGGCATCGGGGTTGTCTGACTCTAGAAAAATCAGCTGCGCGATGAGCGCGTTCGCGACGCCCGCGTCAATTGCGGTGCCCAGATAGACGATTCGCTCGGTGAGCAGGTGCGAGTAAACATCCATGATCCGCTCGCCACGAGGATTCTGAGCGATGACGTTCGGGATCGTATATGTGGTCACTGGCCGACTCCTTCGGTGACGCCGAATCCGGGCCGTGGGCGATTGTGTGGCGCGATTTCCTCGAAGTTCTGCACGATTGCATCTATGAAGCCGTAGTCCAGTGCCTCTTGCGCTGTGTACCAACGATCGTGCAGAGAATCCTCGAATATGCGCTCGACGGGCTGACCCGTGTCCTCGGCGATAAGACCGAGTACCGTGTCGCGAGTATGCCGAAGGTCGCCAGCCTGCAGTTCGATGTCGACTGCGGTGCCACCGATTCCCGCCGAGCCTTGGTGCATCAGGACACGTGCGTGTGGCAGGGCGCGGCGCTTCCCTCGGGCCCCCGATGACAGCAAGAATTGCCCGGCGCTGTAAGCGATGCCCAGCACGAGGGTCGATACGTCGCAGGGAATGACTCGAATGATGTCGCGGATCGCAAGCATCGAGGGAACCGAGCCGCCCGGGGAGTGAATCCACAATGCGATATCGGTCGACGCATCCTGCGTGGCGAGTGCCATCAGTTGCGTGGCCAGCAGTGTCCCATTGTCGTCATCGAGAGGGCCGTCGAGAACGAGAACACGCTGCTCGTAGAGCTCGCGTCTTACCCGCGCGTTGAACAGTGGAAGTTTCGATTCTTCGCTCATGCGTCCATCATGTGAGGCGATCCGGATCGGCGTCGACACGATCCGCCTGGGGCAGATCTGCTCTGAGCAGAGTGAACTCCTGAGCAGGGACAACTCGATTTCCGGCCCGGTTCGTAGCATTGCGGTCCGGGAATCGAGCGGGCGAGCGGTTGGAGATGCCGAGGGCACGCAGCAGGTTGTGGGTGATGGCCGCGCAGGTCAGCCAGGCGGCGTTGGCGGCGAAGCTGCCGGGCTGGTGCGCCGCCATCATCCCATGTGGGACACCGCCCCGGCATCGCCACCGTCACGGCGCTCGCCAGCACCGTGTGGTGACTGGCCCACCGGCCGCTGCAGGCGTGTTCGCCCTTATGCCGCCGTATTACCGTTTGGTCTCAGCGGCATTGGGCGAGCATGACCATCTTGTCGGCCCTGGTGACGGGGAGGTCGTACTTGCCGGCGACCTGGGCGAAGCGGGCGACGTAGGCGCAGCGGATCTTGTGTACGGGGGGTAGCCAGGATGCCGGGCCTGCGCCGCCCTTGGCTTGGTTGGTGGGGCCGTCAACCGGGATGAGGTTGAGCGGGTCGTTGGCGATCTGCAGCCGCTTGGTCTTGGGCCACCTCGTGGCGCCCATCCGCCATTCGTAGGACAGCGGGACGATGTGGTCGACCTGCACGCGGTCGGCGTTTTGCTTGCGCCATTGGATCGTCTTGCCGGTGTAGGGGTCGTGGAGTGCCATCGCGACGACGACGCAGTGCGACCCGGGGAGCAGTTGCAGGTTTTCGCCGTCACGGGCGAGTAGGTCGTCGCGGGTGCGGCACCCGTTGCGCGCGTAGGGGACGCCGGTGGCGGTGTCGGCCCAGTTGAGGCCGAACCAGGCGCGGGTGTAGCTGTGCAGGGAGCCTCGGCTGGCGACCCGGACCTTCTTGATCAGGTTGACGGCCGTCGCCCGGTCCGGGCGTGAGGTGATGGGAGCCAGTCCCGGGTTGGTCCCGTCCGGGTTGTGCAGCGGGTTGGCTCTCGCGAGGAACAGCGCGGAGTGGCGGGAAGAGCTGTCGTCGTGAGCGGCGAGGCGGGCGAGCGATACGGACTTCAGGGACGGGCTCGGGGTACTGGCGGTGGACGTGGCGGTCTGGATCGGCGGGGTGTGGACCATGAGGTAGCCTGCGGCGGCGCAGGCGATCAGGGCGAGGGCGATCCGTTCGGTGATCGGCATTGACGTCTCCGTTCGATGTGCATCCTCTTCACGGGATCGAGGTCAGGCGATCCCGACGCCGACCATTGGCGTGGCCTGTGCGGCGCGGGGTCTGGGCGGTAGGGCTCGGCGATAGGGCTGTGCGGCGGAGGAAGACGTTGGTGGCAGCAGCGGCGTGCCAAACCGTTGATCAGTGCGCCCGACACGGTGGTGGCGGTGCAAACGGCTCCAGTCGACGGCGCCGTGATCATAGGCGGGGTGGATCAGCTCTGGCGGCGATGGCAGTGTGGAGGGGAGCCCTCGGGGGTTCGGCTTGCGGCCCGCGCTGCCGATCTCGAGTTGGGCGGCGAGAGCGCGGGGTGAAGGAGTCGAGGGTTGTTGTGCGGGTGTGTCCGGTGGGGGACGGGCGGCGCTCCAGGGAGGGGGCGGGGGCGCGTCATAGCCGACGGGTGGCCCGCGTACCGCTGGGGCAGCACGGTTCCGCCGGCGAGCGTCGCCGGCGGAACCCTGCCTCTGCCTACCGGGGAGCAGGTCTTTGCGGCGACTACACCTTGCGCAGGTAGTGGGCTGAGGCCCAGCCGAGTTTGCCGGTGGTGGACTGGACCGCTATCCAGCCGTTGGTGGCGGTGCAGGATCCGGCGAAGCGCGCGGTGCCGCTCTGTCGCTTGCCGATCGGGTGGTAGTGCAAGGCCGGGCCGTTGCGGACGTTGAGGAAGCTGATCGGGCGTACGTGGGTGACCTGGTAGGTGCAGGCCAGGCCCGACGGGCGCGTCGGATGGGAGGATCCGGCCGGTATCTTGCGCAGGTAGTGGGCTGAGGTCCAGCCGAGTTTGCCGGTGGTGGATTGGACCGCTATCCAGCCGTTGGTGGCGGTGCAGGATCCGGCGAAGCGCGCGGTGCCGCTCTGTCGCTTGCCGATCGGGTGGTAGTGCAAGGCCGGGCCGTTGCGGACGTTGAGGAAGCTGATCGGGCGTACGTGGGTGACCTGGTAAGTGCAGGCCAGACGGGGCAGGGGGGCGGTCTGCGGGGGCGTGGCGGCCTGGGCCTGCAGGGCGGCGCCCATGAGCCCGCCGGTGGCGGCGCATGAGATCAGGATCAGAGTGATCCGCTGGGGAATGGCCACGATGTCTCCTTTTCGGCCTTGCGTCCTCTCGGAACCCTCCATCCGGATTCCTTACTTAGAGTAGTCCCCTGATTACGATATGTTTACACATGTGCGGGTTAATCAAGACTCATTACCTTCTGCAACCTTCTCGCAAGAAAGGCGGGCCGGGCTCTACCTGCGCTTTGGGTCAGGCGCCAGGAAGTCCTGGCACCTGGACGATGTGCGATGAAAACGGAGTCGCGAGGACGCCAAGCGGGTTGCGCGTAACCAGGGGCTCCGCGACCAAGGGACATGAATGGCCCGTGCCTCCGGACCGAAACCGGGTCTAATCGCTGGCTCCGATCGCGACCTGCGCCTGCCGAGGGCCGGGGGGCTTGCAGGCCGCGTTCTCGTCGGCAGCGGCGCCAGCCGGCAGCGTTGACGCCGCCTGTCCTGACCAGCTGGACGCTGCGGGCGAAGCAGCCAAGGGGCACCCATCAGCGCCCCCTTGCCGTGACCCAGCGGGTCCAGCGCGTAGCCTCGGCCTGGCCTTGATGTTCGATGTGGTCCGGCTCGTCGGCCGGGGGCCGGTCGAGGAGGTCGTGGGCGGCGCAGTAGGCGTCGTCGAAGACGGTGGTGTAGTAGCGGGCGGGCCGTGGGGGAAGATCGCCGCGATCCGGGTGGGGCGCCATGGTGCGGGCGCACCAGGCCGCGACCGTGGCGACCGCACCGACGCTCCAGCCGCCGGTGGTGTAGTGCGTGGCGGCCAGTTGCCGGCAGGCCCATACCGCCTCATGCGGGGCGACCCAGTGCACCTCGTCGAATGCGGCGTGGGCGACGTTACGGGGGTGGATGCTGCTGCCCAGGCCGCGCATCAGCCGGGGCCGGGCGGGCTGGCCGAAGATCACCGAGCCGACGGCGTCCACTCCGATCAGCCGCATGTCCGGGTAGAAACGGCGTAGCACCCGCGTGATGCCCGCCGAGTGGCCGCCGGTGCCCACACTGCACACCAGCACGTCGATGCGGCCGAGTTGGGAGATCAGCTCGTGCGCCAGGCCTGCGTAGGCCTCGACGTTGTCGGGGTTGTCGTACTGGTTGGGACAGTAGGCTCCCGGGTGCTGGCGCAGGAGTGCATCGACGCGCTCCAGCCGGGCGCGTTCCCAGCCGCCGACCGGGTGCGGCTGGGTGACGGTCTCCACCCGGGCGCTGTAGGCGCCCAGCAGCCGCTGCACGATCGCCTCCATGCCGGGGTCGGACACGACGGTGACGGGATGCCCGTAGGCGATCGCGGTCAGGGCCAGGCCCAAGCCGAAGGTGCCGGAGGTGGATTCGACGATCATCGCGCCGGGGGCGAGGTCGCCGCGGGCGCGGGCCCGCTGCACGATGTGCAGGGCGGCGCGGTCTTTGATGCCGCCGGGGTTGGCGCCCTCTAGCTTGGCCCAGAAGCCGTGTCGACCGGAGCTGAACGGCTCGCTGATCCAGCAGACGGGTGTGTTGCCCACCAGCAATGGCAGGGCGGGTTCGGTGGTGGTCGTGCTTGACAACATGGTGATCGGCTCTTTTCGGCGCATGCCCGCGCCAGGTCGCTGATGGTCACGGAACACCTCGTGCAACCGGCCTGGCCGAATCTCCGGCAGGACGGCTGGCTGGGTCCGTGTCGATCAGGGCCGATAGACCTCAAGGGCGTGGGTGCGCACCGCGCGGGCTCGATGACCGCACGGCGGGGCCCGAGCCGAGGCCATGCGCATGCCAGGCGCGGGTGGCACCGCCAGAACGCACGGCGACCAGGCCATCAGCGCCGCTTGCCTGACCGGCCGGGAAGCGGGCGCCGGCAGGCTGAAGAGGTCGGCGTGCGCCACCCGGCCATGAGCATGCTGCTGGGCGGGGTGCGGGAACGACAGGCTCGCCACCTGGTAGGCCGATGGAGTGTGCTGGTCGTAGGGGGCGGTGGCGTGAGCCCACAGATGGGCGACGGTGAGGATCCCGATCAGCAGGACCGGCCACGCCGCTCGGCGTGGCTGGTCCGCAGCTATCTCTTGGACACCCATCTCAGCCACTTATTGTAGTTGAATAACTACAATAAGTGGCTATCCTGGGGAGGCCGGATTTCCTGACCTGAGGGTCAGTAGCCCAGCGGCCGGATCGGGTGGCGGTTGAGGACGGCCGCCTGTGGGTCCAACGACGTCACCGTCGTCCTGGCACCCTTCGGAGGTCGGCGGCCGCGGTCATGGCGGCTCCTCGAAGTTGATCGGGGTTTGACGTCTCGCCAGCGTAGGGGGCTTGAGAGAACTCCCCGAGTCGGCCGAGCTGCGCATGGTCTCAATCAACGGCAACCGACCGCACCACCGTCTCAGGCCTCCTGGCCGAACTGACCGGGACCGGGGTGGGCAGCGTCCTCCGCTCCGCGGTCGACACCGACGGCCCGAAGTCCTGATCCGGCGACGAGGGCGTCGCCGAGTTCCGAGCGTAGATAGAGGACCGAGCGGCCGTGGCGGGCGCTGGCGAGGAGGCCGGCGGCGCGGAGGGTGCGGAGGTGCTGGTTGACGGCCGAAGGAGTGACGCCCAGGCGGCCGGAGAGTTCGGTCGATGAGGCGGGGGTCTCGAGCATGGTGAGCAGCCCTGCCCGGGTGGCGCCCAGAAGGTCGGTGAGCACCCCTGGGGAGTGACGGGGCTCTGGTTGCCAGAGCGTGCCGACGCCCCGAGTGCCGTACATGATCAAAGGGGGCTCGGACGGGGAGATGGGGACGGTGGCGGCCCGGCTGAAGAGGGTCGGGACCAGGGTGAGGCCCTCGCCGCTGGTGGAGCGCCGGTAGCGGGCGTCGCTGATCAGCCGCATGCGTACGACGCCGTCCTTCAGCTGAACGCGCTCGCTGAGGTCGGCGAACATCGCGGCCAGGCCGTGGGCCGAGATGACCTGGCCGCGGTGGACCACGTCGGCCTGCAGGACCGCGCGCATCCTGGGCCACCAGGGCGCGAAGCAGGTGCGCCAGTAGTCCCGCAGCGCGTCCAGGATGTGGGCCGACGGGTCGCCCCGCAGCGGCTCGGGGAGCCGGGGGTGGATGGCGCGCAGGTCGTCGAGCACCCGGTCCACGGGCACGCGGGCGACTGTGGCGAGTTCGTCGTCGATGCGGGTAAGCGGGGCGTGGGGGCGGGGTGACAGGTAGTCCGGTGTCCACATGTCGTCATTGGTGAGCGCTTGCAGCAGGGGCACGTCCAGCGTGGATCGGGCCTGCTCCGTGCGGCGCAGCCAGGGCAGGTGCACGGGATAGCGCCCAGGGTCGCGGAACGTGCGCAACGACAACGTGAGCTCGTTGAGCGGCGAGATGGCGAAGCGGACGTCGGCCACGTCCATCCCCGCGAGCTCGTACTCGATCAGCCCTGCCATGAAGCCATACGCTACATCAATTGGCGACAAAGGCCCTATTACGGGATAAAGGCCCTCGTGATCCAGACCTTCTTCCCTCAGGACCGCGTCGCCCGCTCACTGACCGTCAGCACGATGGCGTTCGCGCTCTCCAGCGGCGTCTTCTACACCGTCAGCACGCTGTACTTCACGCTCGTCATCGGGCTCAGCGCGACGACGGTGGGTCTCGGGCTGGGCATCGCGGGCGGCACCGGGGTGCTGGCCTCGTACGCGGGAGGGTGGCTGGCTGACCGGGTCGGCGCGCACCACGTCCAGGCGGTGGCGACAGGGCTCAACGGGGTTGCGCTGCTCGCCTACACGTTCGTCTCCGACGCCGTCGTGTTCACCCTGATCGCCTGCCTGGCCGTGATCACGCGTTCGGTGGGCTCCTCGTCGAAGCAGGCGATGCTGGCGCGGTGGTACACCGGCCCGGAGCGGGTCGAGGTCCGGGCCCGGATGCGCGTGGTCACGAACGTCTTCATCGGCCTGGGCACGGTGGCCGCTGCGGCGGCGCTCCTGATCGGCACCGCGTCGGCGTACCGTGTGGCGGTGGTCGTCGCCGGCGTCTTGCTACTGGCGGCCACCGTGCCGCTGGCCGGGCTCGGGCGTCAGGTGCCGGAGCTCGCCGCCAGGATGACCGCCGTCAGGGAGCGCACCGCGTCCACCGGGCCTTCGCCGCTCAGGGACCGTACCTACATCGCGAGCGTGGCGTGCAACACCGTGGTGGCCACGCAGTTCGGCCTGCTGACCGTCGGCATGCCGCTCTGGGTGGCCACCACCGACGCACCCACCGCCATCGTCTCCGTGCTACTCGTCCTCAACACTGTGGTCGTGGCCGCACTCCAGGTGCGCGCCTCGCGCGGCACCGACGACGTGCGCAAGGCCGGGCGCACGGTCAGGCGCGCGTCGTGGCTGCTCGCGATGGCATGCGGTCTGTACGCCCTGGCCGGCTACGGAAACATGATCGTCGCCTGCGTCCTGTTCGTCCTGGCCGCGTTCGCCCACACCATGGGTGAGATCCTGGGCGAGGCGGGTGGCTGGGGCATGGCCTTCGAACTGGCCGACCAGCGCAGCGCCGGCGCCTACCAAGGCCTCAGTCAGACCGGCTACGCGATCGCCGCCATGTTCTCCCCGATCCTCGCCACCACCGCCGTCGAACACGGCACCGCGGGCTGGGTCGGCCTGGCCGCCCTCTTCGTCCTGGCCGGCACGGGCGCCGCCGCGGTGGCCCGGCACGCAGCTATGATGATCCCCGCCGCCTAGCGAAGAGACGGAGCTGCGACGAGTCACCGCTTATGTGCGGCCGCAGCTGCCAGGGATCCGCCTCAAAGACGCCTTCGAACCCGGCGGTGTATTTGCTGTCCTGGTCGCGAAGCAGGAAGCGCAGGCCTTCCATTCGCACGCCCAGCTCCATCGCCAGATTGCGCGCCTGCTGCGCCACCCATAGGCCCGTTGGATGCGCGGTGGCTCCGGCGATGTGCAGGCGGCGCGTCCCGTGCTCGACGAAGATCAGGACGTAGCGCCATTTGAGCGTGAGCGCGCAGTCGGCGTGCAGGAAGTCAGAGGCGATGATCCCTTCGGCCTGCGCGGTGAGGAACTGCCGCCAACTCGGCCCCGAACGGCGCGGCGCGGGGTCGACACCGGCCCTGGTCAAGATCTCCCACACCGTCGAAGCCGCGATCGCATAGCCGAGCCGAGACAACTCCCCTTGGATCCGGCGATGCCCCCAGCGCGGATCCCTCCCGAGCCAACCGCAGCACAAGCTGTCTGATCGCCTCGTTGGTCGACGGTCGGCCTGGCCTTCGCCGCGCGCTGTAGTCCCACCTCCCTACCACCAGGGCGGTAGACAACCGAAAGGATCACTCAGCCATGATCTCGGCAGCACGTCCTCCTACCAAGGGCCCTTGACCAGCGAGATTGTGTTTCGAGCGGCACAACCTGTACGCGTTGGCTTCCTCGTCGCGGCCCTGCTCGCCGGCCTGGTAGGCGATGGTCTCAGTTCGGAGGCGAGATCATCAAGTGGGTCTGGAGAGAGTTTCCTGGTCGCGCTCATGTCCGCGGCGATTTTGGCCTCGAGCCAGGACGGCATGGTGTGGGTCAACGGTTCCTTCACAGACCGATGACTGCAGATGCGGCGTTTCCTGCCACTCCGAGCAGGACGGACCAGCCTGTCCCGCCCAAGAACTGTGCCGTTTGCTTGAGCTTGCTCCTCTTCTCCTCGTCCGGCTCGGCTTCGGCGGCGGCTTCGAGACCGGCGACGATCTGCCTGGCCAGCATCTCGGCCGGCCACATGCCCACCACCCGGCGAGCTTCACCGGTCGGGTTGTGGATACCGTCGATCTCCCGTCCGGCCGAATCAGCGTCGGTGACATCGGTGAACTGGAAGAAGGGCGGCCTCTCCCCAGCGAGCGCAGCGAGGGCTCGCCGCACGTCTTCCGGATCCATGCCTAATCGGTCGACGATCTGGTGCGGCTCGATCAGAACCACCCCTTCGTCTGCCATTTGCACAATCGCCTTTAGTACGGGCAGGTCGTGGTCTTTCCAGGTCATGTCGGGTCCTCCAGAAGGTCAGTCTGTCCGTCGTAGTCTCCTCCAGGCCGGACCCTGGCGAGGCATACACGCTGGCGTGTAGCTATACCGAGACGCTTCCTGCAGACGGGTCCGATCACGTACCCCAGCGACTCCTTGGCGCGTAGGAGGCGAAGGCAGCAGCGACAGCGACAGTGGGCTTCTCTCCACGGCTGGGTCAAGGTCGCGCCAGGGGTAGGCGTGCGGGTCCTCAAGACTCCGCCGCAAGACTCTGCCGCGCTCACCCCGGGCGAACGCGTTCGGTCGCATCCGCGGGCATGGTGTACGAGGTCGGCGAAGGTGATGCGGGTGGCTTATCGTGCCGGCTGACTGCATCCAGGCGCGGTTCGCCCGAGGACGTAGCGAGGAAGGTGTGCCGCTCGAAAATTCGAGTCTGGGGTGTGAGCTGGGGTTTTGTCTGCGGCTGCGTGAGCCGGTCTGGGAGCCTTGCGAGGTGCTGTTGTCCCTCGCTTACATGATCGTGCGGCGGGTGCTGGAGCTGATCGTCGTGCTGGTTCGCACCGAGCTGTCCAAGGACGCCGAGCTTTGGTGCTGCGTCACGAGAACGCGGTGCTGCGCCGTCACATCACCCGTCCCCGCTACGAGGCCGCAAATTGCGCCATCGCTCTGACCAGGCACTTCCATCGACCTTCGGTCACCACCTGAGCGATCGCTCAAATATGGTTGAGAAAACCCTGGAGACGGCGGTGCTCGACGCGCAGCTCAGGGCGTCGGGCGAGTCGTTCGGCCGGTTCCTCGGGGCGACCCGCGACCGGGTGCCCTGCGGGGTGTCGGTGGGCATCATGGAGACGATCCCCCAGCTCCTGTCGGTCGTCGAGGGCTACCTGGACGAGGGCTACGTCCGGATCAAGCTGAAGATCGAGCCCGGGCACGACGTCGAGCCGGTGCGGGCGGTCCGCGAGCGGTTCGGCGACGACGTGCTGCTCCAGGTCGACGCCAACGCGGCCTACACCCTGGCCGACGCCCGGCACCTGTCCAGACTCGACGACTTCGGCCTGCTGCTGATCGAGCAGCCGCTCGCCAACGACGACCTGGTGCAGCACGCCCAGCTCGCGAAGCGGCTGCGGACGCCGATCTGCCTGGACGAGTCGATCGAGTCGGCCGCGCACGCCGCCGCGGCGATCTCGCTGGGCTCCTGCTCGATCGTCAACATCAAGCCGGGCCGGGTGGGCGGCTACCTGGAGGCGCGCCGCATCCACGACCTGTGCCGGGCGCACGGGATCGCCGTGTGGTGCGGCGGCATGCTGGAGACCGGGCTCGGCAGGGCCGCGAACGTGGCGCTGGCCGCGCTGCCCGGCTTCACCCTGCCGGGCGACACGTCGGGGTCGCGGCGCTATTTCGCGACCGACGTGACCGCGCCGTTCGAGCTGGACGGCGGGCACCTGGCCGTGCCGACCGGTCCGGGCCTGGGCGTCGAGCCGCTGCCCGACGTGCTGGAAGAGGTGACCACCTCCACCGAGTGGATCACCCTCTAGACGAATGACTCCGATGTGTTGGTCGATGTGCGGAGAGGGAGGAGAGGATTCAGGGTTCGCTGCGGGCGACCGCGCCGGGTCCTCGGGTGAACAGCGGGTGTCCGACCTTCGCTTCCAGGCGGCGGATCTGCTGGCTGAGCGGCGGTTGTGCGATGCCCAGCCGCTCCGCTGTGCGCCCGAAGTGGAGTTCCTCGGAGAGGACCGCAAAGGCGTGAAGCTGCTGGAGGCTGAGCTCAGGACGGTCCATACCTTTAGAGATATCAGATGACTCTCGGGGAGGTATTGGACATATCACTGCTGGTTGCCTACCTTTCGCCACATGACAGAGCGACGCGTGATCTTGAGTGGATCCACCTTCGAAGAGGAGATCGGCTACGCGCGGGCGGTGATCGACGGCGACTGGGTGCACGTGTCCGGGACGACCGGGTTCGACTACGCGACCATGACGATCTCCGCCGACGTGGTCGAGCAGGCCGAGCAGTGCCTGCTCGGCACTGGCCGAGGCGGGCTGCTCGTTCGCCGACGTCGTCCGGGTCAGATACCTGCTGCCCGACCGTGAGGACTTCCAGCCGTGCTGGCCGGCCCTGCGCCGCTGTTTCGGCGACATCCGCCCAGCCGCGACGATGCTCGTGTGCGGCCTGTCCGATTCCCGCATGAAGTTTGAGATCGAGGTGTACGCACGACGGCCCGCAGAGCCAAGGCCCGTGCCCGCTGCTTAGCTTGTCATTTAAGTTCAGATCGCGAACGTCACGGCGACGATAGAGGCGATTCGTTCTTTAGTGGACTGTGGCCGTCCGGGCACAGTGTGTCGCCGTGACATGGGACGGTCACCGTCTCATCTTCGGGCTCGTGCAAAGCAACCGAGGCGAGGCGGTGACCGCGATGCCCGCTCTGGCACGTGCGACGGCTACGCGACCCGATAGCTGCGAAGTCCGCATCGACGACTGCGACGGCCTGGCCGCTCTGTCGCGGTTCCGGCAGGAGTTCTACCAATGCCTGACCGCGCGCGCCGATGAGCTGTTCGAGTTGGCCGAGGCGGTGCTGTGCACCGACAGGCCAGTCAAAACGCTGGTGGACCTGGCGCTGGCGCCCGAGCACCGGCGTGGGCACGGCGCCCTGTATGACGGGATCAACCATGGTCGGTTCGACATCGGCCGCTTCCGCAAGACACTGGCGAAGCAGCCGTTACCGCGCGCCGCTGGCGGGCGCATCGTGCTGGCGGCCGACATCAGCCCATGGCTGCGGCCGGACGCCGCCACCTGCCCGGACCGCTCGTTCTGCCACACCTACGGCCGTGGGAAGAATGAGCATCGGATGATCCCCGGCTGGCCGTACTCGATCGTGGCCGCGCTGGAGACCGGCCGCACCTCCTGGACCGCGCTGCTGGACGCCGTGCGGCTGGAGCCGGCGCCGATGTCGCCGCCATCACCGCCGTCCAACTGCGCGAGGTCGTCACCCGGCTGATCGAGGCTGGTCGGCATCAGGCCGGTGATCCGGACATCCTGATCGTGATTGATGCCGGCTACGACGTGCCCCGTCTGGCGTTCCTGCTGGCTGACCTGCCCGTGGAGATCCTGGGCCGGATGCGCTCGGATCGGGTGATGCGCCGCCCGGCGCCCTCCCGTGAGGAGTTCCTGCTGGCCAGCCCCTGCGGAGGCCGCCCGCCCAAGCATGGTGGCGAGTTCGTGTTCGGCGACAGCGCCACCTGGGGCACTCCACGGGCACAGACCGTCACCGACAGCTACGGCTGGCCCGCGGCCTGGTTGACGACCTACGCCGCCCCTGGGAGAAACCCGCCGACCCCGACCGGCTGACCCCCGCCCGCGTCCGCCGGGGGTTCGCAACATCCGCACGAAGACCCCGCTGCTGGCACGTGCACCCAAACCCGCCAGGCCCGGCCGCGGACGTCCCCTCGGCTCGAAGAACCGGCCCGTCCCCCGCCACGAGGTCGGCCGCATCCTGGCCACCGGCGAGGCCTACAAACGCCCAGCTCACCATTGCAAAGGCACCAAACCCCGACGCCGAGCCTGACCCTGGATACACAGCGCGATGCCCGCCTAGCGAGGAATGCGCACATCGCGAAGATCAGAACTTAAATGACAAGCTGAGAGCTTGTCTTTGAACCAGTCGAGCAGGGTAGGTGCGCAGTCTGGCGGCGTCATGCGGTGCCACGGATGTCACCTGGAAATCCTGAGCGTCACACCTGCGGCCGGGCGAGTTTGGCGGCCACGGCGTCGAGGACCCAGTCCAGCCCGGTCGCGAAGGATGCCTCGGCGTCCACCTCCGTGCCGTCGTGCACGGCCTTGGCCAGCGCCGGGAAGCGGCCCGTGGCCAGCATCCTCCTCACATGCGGGCCGGAGGCGCGCTGCCAGTCGCGCTTGGACAGGCCCGTGGCGCGCTCGGCCCGCAGATTCGCGATCTCGCGCCTGATCGCGCCAGTGAAGTAGGCGCTGACAGTCTCCACGGCGCGCATGACGGTGTCGAGGTCGGCGAGGCCGTCGAGGGCGGCCAGCGTGGCCTCAGTCACGGCGAGGGCGTTTGGGCCCAGGGTCGGACGGCCGCCGAGCAGGTCGGCCAGCCATTCGTGACGGCGGGTGGCCTGCCTGGTGCGGTGGGCGCGGATGCGCAGCACCTCCCGCCAGTCACCGGGCTGCTCCTCGGGGAGGATCTCGGCGTGAACCTCGTCCACCATGAGGTCGAAGAGCTCCTCCTTGGTGGAGATGTATCCGTACAGCCGCATCGGGCCGGCGTCCAGCCGGGCGGCGACCTTGCGCAACGACACCGCCTCCAGCCCGCCCTCGTCGGCCAGCGCGATGGCGGCGGCAACGATTCGCTCCCGGTCGAGCGGCACGGGGCGAGTCGGCGGCTCCGGCCGGTCCCACACAGTCATGGTTACATCGTACTGTTGCGATACATCGTAATAGTAAAATACAGTATATCGATATGAGACACCGTATCGCCGTGATTGGGGGCGGCCCCGCCGGCCTTACCTTCGCCCGCGTCCTGCACCGCCACGATCACCCCGTCACCGTCCTCGAACGCGATCCCGCCCCCGATGCCCGCCCCCCGGGCGGCACGCTGGACCTGCACGAAAAGCTGGGCCAGCTCGCGCTGGGCAAGGCGGGGCTGCTGGCGGAATTCCAGGCGCTGTCCCGTCCCGAGGGGCAGGCCATGCGCATCCTGGACGTAGACGGGACCGTCCTCCGCGACTGGCAACCCCGTCCGGGTGACCGGGCCAATCCCGAGATCGACCGCGGGCAACTCCGTGACCTGCTGCTCGGCCCCCTGGACGTTCAGTGGGGGCGGGGCGTGACGGAGGTAGTGCCGGGGACCAGGGATGGCGTGCTGGTCCATTTCGCGGACGGGCGACAGGAGACGTTCGACCTCGTGGTCGGCGCGGACGGCGCCTGGTCCCGGGTCCGCCCGGCAGTCTCGTCCGCGACGCCGCACTACACCGGCGTCACCTTGGTCGAGACCTCCCTGGACGACGTCGACACCCGCCACCCCGACCTCGCCCGGCTGATCGGCGACGGTTCCATGGCTGTGTACGGCGTGAACCGCGCCCTCGTCGCCCAGCGCAACAGCGGCGGCCACGTCAAGGTGTACGCCCAGTTCCGCGCGCCGCTGGACTGGCACACGAACCTGGACCGGCATATGGGCCTGAACCGGCGCGCGGGCCTGGACCTGGCCGACGTCGAGGCCGTGCGATCAAGCCTGCTGGCTCTGTTCGACGGCTGGGCCGCTCCCGTCCTCGACCTCCTCCGCCACGGCACCGCTTTCGTCCACCGCCCCCTCTACGTCCTGCCCGTGTCCCACACCTGGGCCCACGTCCCCGGGGTGACGCTACTGGGCGACGCCGCCCACCTGATGCCCCCATTGGGGGTGGGCGCGAACCTCGCGATGCTGGAAGGCGCCGAACTCGCCGAGTCCGTCGCCGCCGCCCCCGGCCCTGGCGATCTGGACGAGGCCGTCCGCGCCTTCGAGGAACAGATGTGGGCACGGGCCGGCAGGTGGGCGAAGATCACGACGGCCGGTCTGGAACGCCTCGTGAGCCCGGACCCCACCGAAGCCCTCGCCCTCTTCGACGAAGTCCAGCCATCCTGACTGCCAAGCGCGAGAGCACCAGCACCAGCAACTCGCCACGGCTTCACGGGCAGCACGGCACCGCCGCGGTTCCTTCCGACAGATCCACCGCCCGCCATACGAACTCCGCCACGGTGCCTTCCCAAGCCGGCTGAAGTCACGAAGATGTCCGGCCTGCAAAGAAAAGCATGTTCACCCGGGGGCTACCCTCTCAGGCGGCCTGCGGCGCAGAGGCTGGCTTTCGGGTCCATGCGGGCGGCCTCTTCCTGGTCAGCCGCCTGGTCATAAGCGTGATCGCGGCAACGGTCAGGTGTGCCTCGCTATGCGAAGGTTTGCGCTCGAAGTCGACGACGTTGCGTCGGGCGTTCATCAGCCAGGAAAGCGACCTCTCGACGATCCACCTTCTCGCGGTGATGCTTCTCCGGGCGGCCGCCCGTGCGGGTCTGGCAGGCAGGTGTCGGAAGAAGTGGTTCGATCAGTGCCCATTCTTCGTCGTGGTGTCTGAGGGGTAGCGGCGGGGACGCACGAGTCACACCCCCGCCTTGTTGACCAAATTCAGCGCCGTCTGGACCACGTTGAGCTGGCCCAGTACCAACTTGATCCACTCTTCCTCCGGCGTGAGCGCCGCATGAGGTGCAACCGTCGCAAGAAACCGGCTGATCCGGGTCAGCTCGGTGCGCAGTCGCGAGCGTTCGTAGGCGATCCAGTCGTGTGCGGTGCCAAAAGGGCAGATACCGTTGCTGAGCTGGGCGTTCGCAAGGCGGTTAGGCAGCTCTGCGGTACTCGTTGATCAACCCGGTGACGGTCCTTCGATGGCGGATCCGGGCGGTCATGTCGATCACCTCGCCGGGGTCGTGCATCGGCGGATGAAGAGAGCGGCCTTGATGCGGGCGATGATCGTTGAAGTGGCGTTCGTACTCGGCCAGGACTGTGCGCAGGTGCCGTTCACCGTAGATCAGCAGGTGATCGAGGCACTCACGGCGTAGCGGTCCCACGAACCGCTCCGCGAATGCGTTCGCCCGCGGCGACCGGACAGGCGTCTTGATGATCTGCACGCCGCTGGTAGCGAAGACCTCATCGAACGATCGGGAGAACTTGCCATCACGATCCCGGATAAGAAACCTGAACATGCTGGCGCGTTCACCCAGCTCCATCAGCAGGTTGCGGGCCTGTTGAGTGGTCCAGGCGCCGCTTGGGTTGAAGGTGACGCCCACGATGTGCACGCGGCGCGTTTCGATCTCCATGACGAACAAGACGTACAAGCGCTTGAGGAAGACAGTGTCGACGTGCAAGAAGTCGCACGCCAAGATGCCGGAGGCTTGGGAAGTCAGGAACTGCTGCCAGGTCGGTGACGCCCGCCGTGGCGCTGGTCCTAGACCGGCCGCGACCAGGATCCGGCGGATGGTGCCTTCACCAATCCGATGGCCGAGGCCGAGCAGTTCACCTCGGATGCGCCGGTGCCCCCATCGTGGGTTCTCCCGGGCCAACCGGACCACCAGATCCCGGAGTTCGTCCGGGACCGGCGGGCGTCCGACCGCGCTCGGATAACTCCAGTGCTTGGTGACCAGCCGGCGGTGCCAGACCAACAGGTGCCCGGCGTCACGATCCGATGGAGCCGGAGCCGCGTGGGCAGCAGCCGTGCCAGTGCCGCCAGCAGCGCCCGGTCGGCCCAGTCCGGTCTCGGCCGGGCGACCGGACGGCGCAGGACGGCGACCTCATGGCGCAGCACCAAAATCTCCGCGTCCTTGACGGCATCGCTTCGCACGAGGAGGCTCAACCAGCCGAACAACCGGACCATCAGCAGGTACAAGAGGCGTAGAAACACGAGCGCTGAGCATAGAAGACCAGGTCAGATGCCGTGGACAAGTTATGGCACCGCACACGGTGCGCGCTGAGGGCACCGACTGCATGTTGATCTACGGCGAGCGTCACCTGCGCTCGGTCCTGAACGAATACCTCGATCACTACAACGCGCATCGGCCGCATCAGGCTCGTGGGCAACGACCACCCGATCAAGATGAGCATGTCGCGGTGCCCTCGACCTGCCCGCCACCATCGGCGGGCACCGGGTCCCGGACCGCCGAGGACCTCAGGAACCGCGTCAAGAACCACATAGCCGGCTACCAAGCGCCACGATCTTGAGAGTCCCTCGACGCGTTGCCCATCTCCGGGGCAGGCAAGATCCTCAAGAGAGAGCGGCGCAAGCCGTACCGGGCCGACACCGACCGTTCCGCGGGCTGAGATCTGCCCGGGGCGCGGGGTCGCCAAGAGATCGGCGAAGTGCTGCTCGCTGCCCCCACTGGAGCTGGGCGTAAGGTCAGATCCGTGGGTTCGATTTCGGGAGGGAATCCTCCCTTCGGTCACGGTTCGTCGATCAACGATCCAGCTGGATCGTTGATCGGTCGCGAGCGGGACCTCGCCCGGATCGGCACCTTCGTTGACCAAGCCGCTGTTCAGGGCGGCGCGTTCATCATGTTGGGCGAAGCCGGGGTCGGCAAGTCCGTGCTGCTGGAGGCCGCTGCAGCGCGGGCGCTGGCCGCCGGCCACAGGATGTTACGCGCCTCTGGCTCGCAGTTCGAGGCTGAGCTGAGCTTCGCCGGCCTCCACCAGGTTCTCCAACCGCTCTTCACGGACCTGCCGAACCTGAGTGCCCCACATGAGCGGGCACTGAGCGTCACTTTGGGGCTGGGTGAAGGAGCACCGCCAGGTCAGCTCCTGGTGGCCAACGCGGCGCTGGCTCTCCTGCGCCAGGCCGCCGTCCCCCGCCCATTACTGGTGATCATCGATGACATCGCGTGGCTGGACCGGGCCAGCGCCATCGTGTTGGGCTTTGTGGCACGCCGCCTCACCGGCAGCCGAGTCGGACTGCTGGCAGCGTCCCGCACGGGTGAGGAGAGCTTCTTCGAGTACGGCGGGCTGCCCGGCTATGAGCTGCAGCCGCTGGACGAGCGGGACGCCGCCGCCTTGCTGAAAGCGCATTTCCCGGCGCTGGCGCCCCGGGCACACCAGCGGCTCCTGGCAGATGCCCAGGGCAACCCGCTGGCCTTGCTGGAACTGCCGGTGGCGCTCGGCGACTTCCAACGGGTCTCGGGCAACGTGCTGCCCCCGGTTCTGCCGCTCAGCGGGCGCCTGCAGGCGGTGTTCGCCGCACGGATCAAAGATCTGCCCGCCGCGACCTATGACCTGCTGCTGCTTGCCGTACTGGATGGGACCGGCGATCTGAACGTCCTGCACGCAGGTGACGCGCTGGGCCCCGCGGAACGGGCGCGGCTGGTCCGGGTCGAGCAAGGGCGCCAGGAGACTGGTCTTCCGCCATCCGCTGATCGGCTCGGCGGTGGTGGAGCTATCCACGGGTGAGCAGCGCCGCCAGGCGCACCGGCTGCTGGCCGAGCGGCTCGCCGACCAGCCTGAACGGCGGGCCTGGCACCTGGCAGAGGCGGCTGAGGGGCCCGATGAACAGGTCGCCGCTCTGCTTGATGCCATGGCACGCGCCAACCTGCTGCGCGGCGACGGCCTCGCCGCCATCACCCAGTTCCTGCGCTCCGCCGAGCTGAGCCCAGCTGACATCGACCGGGCCGGACGGCTGGGGGAAGCCGCCTACCTTGGCTCGATCGTGAACGGTGACCTGCGCGATGCGCCGCGCCTGCTGGAGCTGGCGCGCCGTGCGGACCGGCGTGGCGAGTCGCTGGCCACCGCGGTCGCCGGCGCCTACCATCTGCTCAACGGCGACGGTGATGTGGACAGCGCGCACCGCCTGATGGCCGGCGCGATCGAGATGCTGGCCGATCCCGGTGACGCTCACAACAAACCCCTCATCGAGGGCCTGTACACCCTGCTCATGGTGTGCTTCTTCGGCGGACGTGCCGAGTTGTGGAAACCCTTCCACGCGGCGATCGGCCGTCTCAGGCCCGGGCCTCCCGAGCTGCTGGACATCCTTGGCAAGACCTTCTCCGACCCGGCTCGCCTGGCGCCGCCGGTGCTGGATCGGCTGGATGCCGTCATCGCGGGCCTGAACCAGGAAATCATCCCAGCGCGCATCTCCCGCATCGGCATCGCCGGCTCCTACGTCGACCGGCTGGGACAGTGCCGCGACGGGTTGTGGCGCGTCATCGACCACGGCCGCGACGGCGGAGCCGTCACCTCGGCGATCGAGGCGCTGTTCCTGCTGGGCAACGACGCCTTCCTCGTGGGTCAGTGGCAGGAGCTGGAGCAGGTCGTCGACGAGGGCCTGGCGCTGTGCGACAAGCACGGCTACAGGCTGTTGGCCTGGCCGGGGATCTACCTGCAGGCGATGCTGGCCGCCGCGCGGGGGCAGGAGGAGAGCGCCACGGCGCTGGCCGACCAGATGACCCGATGGGCGACACCGCGAAGGGCCCGCGCGTTGCAGTGCTACGCCTGGCAGATCAGAGCGCTGGTGGCGCTGGGCAGGGGCGATTTCGAGGAGGCCTACCAGCAGTCCGCCGCCATCAGCCCGGCGGGTGTGCTGGCCTCGCACGTCCCGCACGCGCTGTGGAGCATCACGGACCTGGTCGAAGCCGCCACGCGGACCGGCCGCCACGCCGAAGCGGCCGCGCATGCCGCCGCCGTCAGCCAGGCCGGGCTGGCCGTGATCTCACCACGGCTGGCGATGGTCACCAGCGCCTCGGCAGCCATGGTCGCTCCCGACGAGCAGTACGCCCGGTTGTTCGAGACCGCACTCGCCACGGCCGGCGCCGAGCGCTGGCCGTTCGAGCGGGCCCGCCTGCAGCTCATCTATGGTGAGCGCCTGCGCCGCGACAAGGCCACCACCGACGCCCGGACCCATCTGACTGCCGCGCTCGACACCTTCCGCAGCCTCGATGCCCGGCCGTGGATGGCCAGAGCCGGCACCGAACTGCGGGCGACGGGCCTGTCCATCGGGCAGGGCGAGCCGGCGGGGATGGCTTCGCTCACTCCCCAGCAGCGGGAAATCGCCATGCTCGCGGCCGCTGGACTGACCAACAAGCAGATCGGCGAGCGGCTGTTCCTGTCTCCGCGCACCGTCGCGAATCATCTGTACCAGCTGTTTCCGAAGCTCGGCGTCGCCTCCCGGGCCGCGCTTCGCGACGCGCTCACCGAACCGCCCGAGGGAGAAGCCTCCGATAGGTAACCCCGAGTCAAATGACTCAATCGAGGCTTTCATCCTGTGACCTAGCGTAAGTGCGTGGTCGTCACCGAAGCCGGCACTCACGCCAACGTGGCGGCTCTGGTCTACATTGCGGCCTTCGCACCCGACAAGGGCGAGTCGGTGAACTCGCTGATCGCCGACCCGCCACCCGGGGCACCGGTCCCGCCGATCCTGCCGCCCACAGACGGATTCCTGTTCCTGGACCGCGAGAAGTTCCCCGCCTCGTTTGCCGGGGACCTGCCGGCCGAACAGGCAGCGTTCATGGCCGACTCCCAGGTCCCCTGGGGTGTGGACGCCCTCGGCGGAGCGGTCACCGAGCCCGCGTGGCGGATCAAGCCCAGCTGGTATCTGGTCGCGACCGACGACCGGATGATCCCCCCGCCCGCGCAGCGCGCCATGGCCGAGCGAGCAGGCTCCACCGTGACCGAGACCCCTGGCAGCCACGCCGTCTACGTGTCCAACCCGGTCGCGGTGGCCGCCATCATCGCCCAGGCCGCCGCGGCAGCCGCCCGCTGAACAACCATCCCGGCGCTCTGGCCTGCCACCTGAACGGCGCAGACCTAGCGCCGGGCCCCAGCTCCAACAAGCCACGGAGAGGAGCAGGCCATCACCACCCCACCCATTTTCGCGGAGCTGCTACGCAACCACCGGCGCGCGGCGCACCTGACCCCGTGGCGGCCTGCCGGGCCGGCTACTCGGTCTACTTCACCACCTTGGACGACATGGTCCGCCAGCTCAAAGCCGCCGACGCCATCGGCCGCCTGACCTCCGAGCTCACCAGGTCAGGTTGCAGAGCGAGAGCGGCGGCTGTTTGCTCGGCGCGGATCCGCGCGGCGAGCCGGCCGCGGACCGCGAGGTTGGCGTAGCGGAACTCCGGCTCCTGCGTACCCAGCAGTTCGGCCAGCCGGTCCGCCCAGCCCCGGTAGCCGATCTTCTCATCGCCGTCGTTCAACCCCTCGGTCTGACTGTCCCCGACTGCGACGTACCTCAGATAACTCATCGAATCCTCCTGAGTGAATCAGCTGGTTCCGTTGCCGTGGCGGGCTGCCTTCAGCCGGCGACGGCTGAGTGGCGGCTGAACGTGCGTGGGTGTCCGTCCATCAGGCGGGTGGGGATGCGGGCGGACTGTCCAGTCCGAGCGCGCCCGCGGCCGCGCGGGCGGCCAGCAGTTCGTCGTGCGGCTCCTGCCCGGCGAGCATGATCACGGCGCCCTCGAGCGCTCCGAGGAATGCCAGCGCAACCGTTCTGGCGGGAGGGCCGGGCGGAATCGACCCGTCTTCGCGCCCCGCCTTGATCAGGCGGGCCACGCGCCTGACGCCGGTTTCCGAGATCCGCTCGATCTCGCGTCCAAGTGGATGGTCATGACCGCTGAACTCGGCCCTCAGCGCCGTCACGACACGAGCAACGTCTCGCCGGCAGTAGACGGCGTGACCGCGCGCCAGCGCGATCAGCGCCGCCACCGGCTCGGCTTGCTGGTCGACCAGCCCACCGACCTCGCGTCTCCAGGTCTCGTCGACCCACTCGATGACCGCCCTGGCCAGGTCTTCCTTGTCTTTGAACTGGTGATACAGCGCACCGCGCGTGTAGCCGGCGTCGCGGGCCACCTGGTCGAGCACGAGGTTGCCATAGCCGTACCGGGACAGACCCCTCGCGGCCGCCTCGAGCAACGTGCTCCGCCGCGTTCCGCGCCGTGGCGGCCGAGGTGGTCAGGACCCGCTGACGGCCCACAGCGCCTCTCTTCACACGTCTCCCTCCGCACGGAGACACTTGCCTGGCGCGACCACTACGCCCTCGGGTGCGGCATGGAGGCCACCATCCACCAAGCCGTCACCGTCACCGGCCTGCGCCACGCCCGCTACCGCGGCATCAAGAAAGTCCACCCGGCGCGCCAGGACCTTGCGGTGAGTGATCCGCCAGCCGCGGTTCCCGCGCGAGATCGTGTCCTCGTAGGTCGCGCTTCCGCATGTGCCGTCCGCCATGATGCCGATGCCCTTGGACAGCGCGCGTACGTGATCGTCGGCCACCTCGGTGAGGATGACGTTGGTCACGTGATGCCCGACCGGATTGCCCTCGCCCCGCGCGAGCGCCGCCTCGCGGATCGCGGTCAGCCCCTGGACGACCCCGAAGCCGAAATCGCTGACGTCGTAGACGACGTCGGCGGTGAACAGCTCGTCCAGCCGGTCGAGTTCGCCACCGTCGATGAGGTGACCGTGCATCGAGATCAGCTCGGTGACGGCGATGCGATCGTCGGCGGTAAATGCCATAGGATCCTCCAGGACCATGAACTGGGGAGCTCCCCGTTTGCGTCCATTACGGTAACCGGGGATGTCCCCATTTACAACCCTGGAGCGAGCTCATGGCACGCAGAGCGGATGCAGCAAGGAACGCCGAGTCGCTGATCTCGGCGGCGAGGGAGCTCTTCGACGAGCAGGGGTCCGACGTGGCGCTGGACGACATCGCGCGACGCGCGGGGGTAGGCAATGCCACCCTGTATCGCCATTTCCCCACGCGCGGCGACCTGCTCGTCGTTGTCTACGCCGAGGAGGTGGCCGACCTGTGCGAGCAGGGCCAGGCGCTGCTGCACAAGCCCTCGGCGGCCGACGCGCTCTTCGACTGGCTGGATCGCTTCGTCGTCCACGTCGCGACCAAACGCGCCCTCGCCATGGGCGCCACGGACAGCAGGCGGGCGGAACTGTTCGACCGCTGGCACGAGTCGATGAGGTCGGCCGCGTCGGCCCTCCTGCTTCGCGCGCAGCAGGAGGGCGCCGTCCGTTCCGATCTCGACGTGGTTGACCTGCTGGCCCTGACGAGCGCGGCGGCCATGACCGGCGCCGACCCCGGCCACGCGCAGCGCCTCCTACGGATCCTGCGGCACGGCCTCCAACTCTAGTCGCTGCGGCGAACGAGATAGCGGTCGTGTTCCACGCGGGCGTCGTAGCGCCAGCGGTAGGGCCGAGCTGTCGCGTTGTAACGGATGGTGAAGTCGTCGATCTGGGCCATCAGGTCCTCGCGGGGAGGCGAACTCGCCACGTCGCAGCAGGAGACGAGTGAGCGCGGAGAACCACATCTCGATCATGTTCAGCCAGCTGGCGTGCTTGGGGCGCCAGCCCAAGCCGGACACCGACGTCCGGGATGCGGCCCCTGCCGCCGGATGGATGACCACCCCGTGGCGCCTATCGCTCATCGGTGGTTCACTTACAGGTCCCGCCATGCCGACCGCGGGCGTCCATCGATCCGACAACGCACCTGCGCACGTCAGCTCGCCGTCAACACATTGGTGCGCTCGTACACCTCGTCGATGCGTCGCATCGCGCGCTGGGCACGGGACCTATCATGCACGGTCACGAGTGCGAGAACCGCCTCCACGAGCACCATGGCCGGCGCGAGCGACGTACGGGGAGCGGCCCCCTCCGAGGGCACGGCGAGCAGGTGGTCGGCGTGCGTCGCGAGGTCGGACACCGGGCTGTCCGTGATCGCGACGACAACGGCTCCGCTGTCCTTCGCGGCACTGGCGAGTCGGGTGATCTCCCGGTAGTACCGGTGGAGTCCACCATGACGACGACATCGCGCTCGTCGGCCAGCGCGAGCTGCTGCGCCATCCCGACGCTGTCTACCGGCTCGTGCACCTCGAGCCCTGTGATGCGTAGGCACGAAGCGAGGTAGGACACCACAGGTCGGGCTACCCCCATGCCGAGGACCACCACCCGGCGGCATCTGCCGAGCGCCTCGACCAGGTTCTCGAGGGCGGCGACGTCCACCGTCCTGACGGCCTGCTCGAGGTTGCGGCGCGCGCGCGAACGACTGCGCGAACTGCACCCTTCGTTGACTGCTGGGATAACGGTGGAGGCTGATAAGAAGGACCGGCGACCCTACATTCGGGGCATTGCTTCAAGCTCAAGGAGAATGTGTGAAATCCCCCCAAAGCCGGATCGGTATCGCTGTCCTGGCGCTCGCTGCTCTGACCGCGACCGCCGTGCCGGGCACCGCCACGGCGGCAGAAGCACAGGCAGATCCCACGGCCGTCGTCTTCTTCCCCAACCCCGTCCAGAGCAGCGGCGACGAATCGCTGACCGACGACAAGGACCGCGACGGCGCCGCGTTCGCCGCCGCCTACCGCACGGTCACCATGCCTGACCTGGACGGATCGGGCACGTTGACCGGGCGCTACGTCAAGGTCAAGAGCGAGACCGGCAAGCCCGCCCAGCAGGTGAACGGTAGTTTCCCTGCCTGGCATCGCGACAGCGACCAGTTCGAGCAGGTGATGGGCTACTACTGGGTCACGACCGCGCAGCACTACCTCCAGTCGCTCGGCTTCGGTTCCGACCTGCGGCCGGTCAACCAGCGCCAGATTGAGCTGCGCATCAACCAGTACGGCGGGGACAACTCCTTCTTCCGCGAGGACAAGGCCAACATCACCCTCGGCAAGGGCGCGGTGGACGACGCCGAGGACGGTGAGGTGATCGTCCACGAGTACGGACACTCCGTGCAGGACGGCCAGGTCCCCGGGTTCGGCACGACGCTGGAGTCCGGGTCGATCGGCGAGGGCTTCAGCGACTACCTCGCCGTCGCCGTGACGAGCTCGAAGACGGGGACGCCCACGAAGACTCCCGAGGCGTGCGTCGCCGACTGGGACTCGGTCTCCTACACCTCCACCGTCCCGCACTGCCTGCGCCGACTGGACGGCACCAAGCACTACCCACAGGACATGGTCGGCGAGGTCCACGCCGACGGTGAGATCTGGTCGTCCGCACTGTACGAGATCCGCGGCAAACTCGGTGACCGGACGGCGAGCAGGATCATCATCGACGCGCAGTTCGACTTCGCCCTGGACACCACCTTCCGCGCGGCCGCCGAGTCCACCGTGGCCGCGGCGCAGCGGCTCGCCGGCACGGCGGCCGCCACGGCCGTCCGCTCCGTGTTCACCTCCCGCGGCCTACTCTGACCCTGCGCGCGACGGGTGCTCAGCCCTCGCCACGCGCCGCTCTCGCCGGCCCGGGCGGTCTCGTCCAGGCCGGTGAAGGGCCGGGATGCCCGACGGTCGCAATGGTGCGGGTGCCGAAAATTACGTCCGACGGTTTGACCTGGGAGTCTTCGACACCCCAAGATCACCTCTAAGCAGCCGCTCAAAAGGCGTTGAGCAGACGCTCAATCGATTTGAGCGTCTGCTCAAGCTTGTCTGGCCGCTAGCTGTCATCACGGGACAGCGCCCCAGGTCAGGGAGGCCAGGCGAGTTTTGCACCGCACAAGGACCCTGGTGGCTTATTCGTGATCACGAGGCAAGGGCGAGTTCCAGCCGGGCGAGGTGGCTGGTGCGGGTCCGATCGAGTGGGTGGTCGTTCCACCAGGCGTCCAGCCGGATCAGGTTTAACGCGA
>NZ_JBICRM010000053.1:0-47738 GCF_043197025.1 Nonomuraea marmarensis | reverse complement strand
GCGAGTCCTTCCGGATGAAACAGGCACGAACCAGGACACCAGCACGCCTGATCAAGAAGTAGTCAACTACGAAGAGGCGGGGACTTCTACATGGCCACCAGCGGCGACACGCACTTGGCCGTTGACATGTTTGGTGCGCGATCCCGCCGCCATCAGGAGGGAACCGCACGCCTTATATATGCGGGACCACACGACGCTCATATGTAGCGCCCCCCGGCCTGCCGCTCCCGCAGCCACATCGCTCCTCAAGAATCCGCCCGATTCTCACCTTCCGACGGGACAAAGCGGGGCCCGATGGAGGTCTCAAACCGGGCCAAGCTGTGAAACCTGAACGTCACAGGCTCGAACCTGAAGATCTCCTGTGAGAAATGGACCGATTTAGACGCGACAGGTTCCAATCTGGTTCCTGTGATCTGAGTCACATTTCACCCACTACTGTACGTGTTGGTGCACTAACGGCACTTTCGCCCCATCAGCAACATCCCCCGCATACCCTGCGAAAACGTAACCTCCCGATCACTGGCCGCAAAGATCTCTGACTGGTAACAGCACGGTAACGGCGGTAAGGGCAACTACCAGATCCCTCGGAACGGCTTCCACCTGCGGAGATCACCGCGCTATGTTCCTTGCCATCCCTTTACTGACGCATGGGACGCACGATGCGACCCACGACAGAGCAAGGAGCAGTTCCCTTGAAGCGCATCCTCATCCCCGCCGGTGGCGCCATTCTGGCTACCGGCCTTCTGGCTGCCGGCCTGGTCGGCACCGCTCAGGCCGACAGCGACGTCGCCACCGACGCGATGGCGGCGAGCGCGGCCAACGCCAAGGCAGTCGCTGACTTCTGGGCGGAGAACAACGGTGCTGCCCTGAAGGCGGCCAAGGAGTCCAACGTCTGGGACAAGGCTGACGTCGCCAAGCTGCAGAGCAAGGGTGGCTACAGCGCGGACACCAAGCCGGGCTCCACCCAGCCGATCGGCGAGGAGAAGAAGACCACCTCGAAGACGCAGAACGTCAATATGCCGAAGACCATCGGCAAGGTGTTCTTCGTCAACAGCAAGGGCGAGAAGAAGTGGTGCTCCGCCACTTCGATCCAGTCGCAGTACCGCAACCTGGTCGCCACGGCCGGTCACTGCGTGTACGACACCGCGACCGACTCGGCCCTGCTGGGCAAGTGGGTCTTCGTCCCCGGTTACTACCAGGGCAAGGCTCCTTGGGGCGTCTACGTGGGTAAGCAGGCCTTCACCCACTACGACTTCGACGTCTACGAGGACTACGACCGCGACTACGCGTTCGTGACCGTGTACAACGGCGTCAGCCTCGGCGGTGGCACCGCCAAGCAGGTCTCCAAGGCCGACTTCGACAAGTACACGGGCATCAAGGACGCCAAGGACGTCGAGATCAGCAAGGAAGAGTTCGACAAGAGCGTTCTCGACCCGACCAAGACCGAGGCTTACTGGATCAAGGAGGGCACGGCGCCTGAGGCGACCGGTCCCGACTACCCGGGTGCCGAGGTTGGCAAGGTGGAAGTCACCAAGGCCGTCTACGACGCTGCGAAGGTCGGCAAGGGCAACGGTTTCAAGTTCGGTGGGCCCATCACCGAGATCGTGACCGACCCTCAGGCTGCGGCCTACCTCGAGAACCAGAAGAAGGACCCGGAGAAGTACCCGGCCACAGTCGTCAAGGATGACCGCGGCAACTGGACGATCACGCACTACTTCGTCCAGCAGTGGTACAAGCCCGGTTCGGACACCAAGTACTACAAGACCGTCTTCTTCATCATCGAGGGCTTCGCCAAGGACGCGGGTCGTCTCGGTGACAACGTCGGCGGTCAGGGCTTCGCGTGGAACCAGCCCACTGGCAAGTACGTCCGCGTGTTCGGCTACCCGGCCGCGCCGCACCCTGACGGCAACAAGAACTACACCGGGGTTACGCCGAAGTGGTGCTACGGCAAGACTTCGGGCAAGCTGGTCGGTTCTGCCGCCAAGAAGATCGAGGAGCACCTCGCCCTCAAGTGCGCGTTCACTGAGGGCGCCGACGGTGGCCCCTGGCTGTACAAGTACAGCAACACCAAGCGCCTCGGTTACCTGAACGGTGTCGTCAGCACGTTCAACGACCAGGACGCCAACGGTCGCGTGGACTACATCTCGTCGCCGTACTTCGACGGCGAGACGAACACCGTCTACAAGGCTGCTGCGGCTTCGTGGTCCGGCAAGATTGTCTAGTGACGGATAGCGACCGGCCCTAAACCGTTCGTATGACCGTTACAAGCGAAGGGCTCGGCATCCGCCGGGCCCTTCTGCTTTTCGCCCGAATGTGAGGGCGCTTGGACGCACACCGCGCCAAGACGGTGCCACGAACTTACTGTGATCTGCGTCACATCGTCCGATCGAGTCGGATCATGAGGAGGCTCCAGCCCCCAGAGTCACACTAACAACATCCTTATGCTGATCAGGGCAAACAGTCATAAGGCGAGCTTCGCTCAACTCCTGCGCATCAGCCACTTAAACATCACAGAACGATCACGTCCGGCTTGTCGCATCTTTTCCCATCAAAGCGGCTACCCGAGATCAAGATCGACACTGTATGTTCCTGGCTATCCCTTTACTGACGCATGGGACGCAAGAAGCGTTCCACGACAGCGCAAGGAGTTACCTTGAAGCGCATCCTCCTCCCCGTCAGTGGCGCCATTCTGGCCACTGGCCTGCTGGCTGCTGGTCTGGCCGGCACCGCTCAGGCCGACGACACCGTCGCGACCGACCCCCTGGCCGCGAGCGCGGCGAAGGCGGCCGAGACCCTGGAGTTCTGGACCAAGTCGAACAACGCGGCGCTGAAGGGCGCTGTGGCGTTCAGCCCGGACTCTCTTGAGGTCTCGAAGATCGCCAGCAGGGGCGGCTATACGCCGGACACCAAGCCTGGCTCCACCGCTCCGATCGGCGAAGAGAAGAAGACCACCGCCAAGGTTCAGAACGTGAACCTGCCGAAGACCATCGGTAAGGTTTTCTTCGAGGGCCGTGACGGCAAGCTCTACTGGTGCTCCGGCACCTCGATCCAGTCGTCGTACAAGAACCTGGTCGCCACGGCCGGTCACTGCGTCTACGACATCGCGGCCAACGACGAGGTCGTGTCCCGCTGGGTCTTCGTCCCCGGTTACTACCAGGGCAAGGCTCCTTGGGGCGTCTACGTGGGTAAGCAGGCCTTCACCCACTACGACTTCGACGTGTACGAGGACTTCGACCGCGACTACGCCTTCGTCACCGTCTACGACGGCATCGGCGGCACGCTGTACCAGCCGAAGAAGGTCACCAAGGCCGAGTTCGACGCCTACAAGGGCGAGAAGGAGGCCAAGGACGTAGAGGTCTCCCGGGACGAGTACCGGAAGGGCAAGCTCGACCCGAAGACCACCGACTACTACTGGCGCCAGAAGGGCACCCAGGCCGAGCTCGCCGGTCCGGACTTCCCTGGTGCCGAGGTGACCAAGGTAGAGGTCTCCGAGGGCGTCTACAAGGCGGCCCAGGTCGGCAAGGGCAACGGGTTCAAGTTCGGCGAGCCCATCGTCGAGAACGTGACCTACAAGGACGCCCTCGCGTACTTGGACGGACAGAAGGAAAACGCGGCCAAGTACCCCGGGACCGTCAAGCTGGACGAGCGGACCAACTCCACCATCACGCACTACTACGTGCAGGCGTGGTACAAGCCGGGCACCGAGCGCAAGTACTTCCGCACGGACTTCTACATCGTGGTTCACGAGCTGAAGAGCGTCGGTCGTCTTGGCGACAACGTCGGTGGCCAGGGCTTCGCGTGGAACCAGCCGACCGGCAAGTACGTCCGGACGTTCGGTTACCCGCAGGGCACGCACCCCGACGGCAACAAGCCCTACACGGGTGTCACGCCGAAGTGGTGCTATGGCAAGACCAGCACGAAGAGCACCCAGATCGCCAAGTACAAGGTCGAGGAGCAGGTCTCGTTGAAGTGCGCCGTGACCGGCGGCTACGACGGTGGCCCGTGGCTGTACAAGTACAGCAACACCAAGCGTCTCGGCTACGTCAACGGTGTCACCAGCCTCATCGCTGACACCAACGACAACAAGCGCTACGACACGATCACCTCGCCGTACTTCGACGGTGAGACCAAGACCGTTTACTCGGCCGCTGCGGCCGTGTGGTCGGGCAAGCTCATCCCGTAGTTCGCTGCGGACCCCGAACGACGACCTGGTCATCGTTCGAACGCACCATCCGAAGGGGCTCGGCATCCGCCGGGCCCCTTCGGCCTTTCTGGTGAAATTTGCTAATTCCCCTTACCAGAGTGACTAAAGGGTCGATAGGGTCCTTACACCCTTTTTGACAACTGTGGAGCCTTCCGTGAAGCGCCTGCTCATCCCCCTCGCCGTCGCCGGCCTGAGTGCCGCCGTACTTGTCCAGCCCGCCAGCGCCGAACCGCGATGGGCCACCGACAACCTCCAGCCCAAGCCCGCGGACGCGTACGGAGCCGCCTACTTCTGGCTCGACTCCAACGGTGCCGCCCTGCGCAAGGCCACTCAGTACCACCTGGACGCCCAGGACGTGCCCAAGCTCGTCACCTCGCAGAGCAAGGGTGCCCCTGACGGCAAGCCCGGCATGACCGGCCCGACCACCACCAGCAAGCCCAGCACCGCCAAGAACGTCAACCTGCCCAAGACCATCGGCAAGGTCTTCTTCCTCGACAAGTCGGGGCACTACCGCTGGTGCTCGGCCACCTCCATCCAGTCCAGGAACCGCAACCTGGTCGCCACCGCGGGCCACTGCGTCTTCGCGAACGGCAAGGACGACGTCTACGACAAGTGGGTGTTCGTCCCCGGCTACTACCAGGGCAAGGCCCCCTGGGGCGTCTACGCGGGCGCCTACGCCTTCACCGCCTATGACCTTGACACCTACGACGACTACGACGGCGACTTCGCCTTCGTGGCGGTCCACAACGGCTTCTCGCTGGCCGGCGAGAAGGAAGTGTCCCACAACCAGTTCAAGGCGTGGGCGGGCGACAAGTGGGTCAAGCCGCGCGAGATCAACGCCCAGGAATTCCTCAAGTGCCAGCTGAACCTCGGCGAATGCTGGTCGGAGGGCGAGGACAAGCCGGCGGACCTGGTCGGCCCCGACTACCCCGGCGCCGTCCTGGAGAAGGTGGAAGTCAACGCGACCACGTACAAGGACGCCAAGATCGGCAAGGGCCAGGGGTTCAAGTTCGGCGAGCCGGTGGTGGAGCAGGTCACCAAGCCGCAGTGGGATGCCTACCGGGGACCTGGCGACAAGGGCACCGGCCCCGACAAGCTTGGCAACTACACCATCACCCACTACTACACCCAGAAGTGGGTCAAGCCCGGCACCTCACGCAAGTACTACGAAGCTCACTACATCATCGGCTTCGCCAAGGACCTCGGCCGGCTCGGTGACGTTGTCGGCGGGCAGGGTGTCGCCTGGAACCAGCCCCTGGGCCAGACCGTGACCGCCTTCGGCTACCCGGCGGACCCGCACCCCGACGGTGACAAGGCGTTCACCGGCGTCACCCCCAAGTGGTGCGCGGGCAAGACCGGCACCAAGACCTACCAGGTCAACACCTTCAGGGTGGACACGCACCAGGTCCTCAAGTGCTCCATGACCGGCGGCGCCGACGGCGGTCCCTGGCTCATGAAGTACAACAACGGCAAGCGCACCGGCTACGTCAACGGCGTGACCAGCATGTTCCACGACAACGACGGCAACGGCCGGATCGACTTCATCAGCTCGGCGATCTTCGACAGCGAGGTGGCCGACGTCTACAACAAGGCCAACTACGCCGCCACCAAGTCCATCGTCGGACCCCACGGCGAGCTGCTCAAGTAAAGGGTAAGGACAACGAACGGCCCGGCCCAGAACAGGGCCGGGCCGTTTCGTGCTTCAGGCCGAAGTGAGCTCCCGCTCGCGCAGCGCCAGCACAACACGCTCGTCCTTGTACGGCTCCAGCCGCCGCCGCAGATCGGCCGCATACGACCGCGACCGAGCCGACTGCAGCTCACCGGCCAGCGTCAGGGCCTGGTCCGCCACCGAGCACGCCTCCTCCAGCTCCCCGCTCTGCAGCAGCCCGGCGGCCAGCAGCGACAGGTTGAACATCCGCCCCCGGACATACCGGGAGTCCATGTCGAGCGAGCGCCGCGCCATGCGTACGGCCCGCTCGCCCTCCCCCAGGTCCCGGAAGCAATGGGCGAACTTGGCCGACAGGTAGGCCTCGTCGAAGTAGCTGAGCCACTTGGGCTCCTCGGCGGGCTTGCGGTCGTCGAAGGCGCACTCCGACTCGTGCAGGGAGGCGCCGCAGGAGCGGGGGTCGCCCAGGCTCGCGTGCGCGTGGGCCTCCAGGACGTGCGCGGAGGCCAGCAGGGTGTGGACGCCGGCCCTGCGGGCCGCGAGCTGGGCGGCCCTGGCCAGGTCGAGGGCGTGGGCCGGTTGGCCCATGTAGATGGCCTGGTGTGCCATCCCCGCCAGGATCTCGCCGCCCAGGGTGTGGTCGTCGGCGCCCCTGGCCAGGCGGAGGGCCTGGATCAGGTAGCGCTGGGCGAGACCGTGCTGCTCCATGTCGTAGGCCATCCAGCCCGCCAGGCGGGTCAGCTCGGCGGCCGCGGCGGCCAGCTGCCTGCCGGTGGAGGCGCCGTACGAGCCGCCCTTGAGCAGGGGTGCGACGGCGGTGTCGAGGTATTTGATCACGGACAAGCGGACCCGGCCGCTGCCGAAGCGGTTGTCGAGCTCACCGAACGATCGGGTGACCTCATCGATAGCGGCGATGTCGGCGCGGCCCACCCGCCGCGCACCCCTGCCACTCGGGCGTCCCTCAGCCGGGGACGTCAACCAGCGTATGGCTCCCACGGAGCCTGCTCCAATCGCGAACGTCGAGTCGATCAGGAACCTCCTTCTCTCCACATCGGCCCGCCACAGCGCCGTCACAGTCGCGACCCCCTCCTGCCACGTGTGCGTGAACTCCTGTCCGAGATCGAGGGGTGTGATGTTGGCCGGCATTCCCAGGTTTGCCGAGGTCACCGGCCTGCCCAGCCGCAGCGCGAAAATCTCGGCGAGCAGGCAGGGCACCGGGTCACGCGGCCTCTGGCCTCCGATCCAGCGCAGGACTGAGCTGTGGTCGTATCTGAGGCCGGGAGTGCCGCGTGCGGCGCCCAGTTCGTTGAGGCGCCTGGCCAATCCCTTGTGGGAAAAACCCGCCTCCGCGATGAGCTGCTGCAGCAGTCGATTAGGCTCGCGTTCCATCGCTTTCCTCGTCACAGGAGTCGGCGCCCACATCCTTACAGAGAGCTACTGTTATAGCACCTTGCGTAAAGGATTTATGGCAGTTCCCAAAGGACACCCAAACTCCATCCCACTCCCACCGCCGACCGGCACGGCAGCCCTTTCTCCAGGACGGGGACTCGCCTGCCCAGGGCCTGGCCGAGTAAGCAGAAGGCCACCCCGACCAGGGGCAGGACGGTAAAAGCGAGGGCCTGAAAAGGCCCTCGCTCAAGAACTCCGGAACAGGTCAGACGCGGGCGACGCCGTCGGCGCGCGCCTGGCCGGCCACCGCGGCCGTCACGGCGGGCGCGACCCGGTCGTCGAACGGGCTCGGCAGGATGTACGTCGCCGCGAGGTCGTCCCCGACGACGCCCGCCAGCGCGTTCGCCGCGGCCACCTTCATGTTCTCGGTGATGGTGGTGGCCCGCACGTCCAGGGCGCCGCGGAACACCCCGGGGAACGCCAGCACGTTGTTGATCTGGTTGGGGAAGTCGGAGCGCCCGGTGGCCACGACCCTGGCGTGCCTGGCGGCCACCTCGGGGTGGACCTCCGGCGTCGGGTTGGACAGGGCGAACACGATGGCGTCGGGGGCCATGGCGGCGATGGCCCGCTCGGAGAGGGTGGATCCGGACAGCCCGACGAACAGGTCGGCGCCCGCCAGGGCCTCCTCCGTGGAGCCGGTGTGGCCGGCGCGGTTGGTGTCGCGGGCGAGCGCCTGCTTGACCGGGTTGAGGTCCTCCCTGCCCTCGTGGATCATGCCCTTGGAGTCGGAGACCGCGATGTCGCCGATGCCCGCCTCCAGCAGGATGCGGGTGACCGCGACGCCGGACGCGCCCGCACCGGCCACGACCGCGCGCAGGTCGCCGAGGGTGCGCCCGGTCAGGCGGGCGGCGTTCTGGAGGGCGGCGAGCACCACGATGGCGGTGCCGTGCTGGTCGTCGTGGAAGACCGGGATGTCGAGCAGCTCGCGCAGCCGGTCCTCGACCTCGAAGCAGCGAGGTGCGCTGATGTCCTCCAGGTTGATGCCGCCGAACGACGGCGCGAGGCGCACGACGGTCTCGACGATTGCGTCCACGTCGGTGCAGTCGAGGCAGAGGGGGACGGCGTCGACGTTCGCGAACTCCTTGAACAGCAGCGCCTTGCCCTCCATGACCGGCATGGCGGCCGAGGGGCCGATGTCGCCCAGGCCGAGCACGGCGGTGCCGTCGGTGACGACGGCGACCACGTTGGAGACCCAGGTGTAGTCCTGGGCCAGCGAGGGCGTTTCGGCGATGGCGGTGCAGACCCTGGCGACGCCGGGCGTGTAGGCGAGCGACAGGTCGTCCGCGTCGCGGACCGGAACGGTGGAGCGGACCTCGAGCTTGCCCCCGCGGTGCAACGCGAAGGCCGGGTCGAGATCGAGTTTTTCGACGGAAGCAGAAGCGGGCGTGGCAGCCACAGCGACCCCTGTAGTCATCGGAAGCGGAAGAAACCTTCGGCGGACGAACTCGAGCGGGCTGGCTTCGGTAGCTGCCAGGATCCCCTCGTCGGTCGCCTCAGAGGGGGTATCGGGGGTCACCCGTCTGCTCATCTTGCCACATGGTGAGATGGCGTTCGGCGGTAGGGCCGACGTCGTTCCGTTGACGCATCGTTAAATGTCCGATGACGGACCGCCGCAAAACCCCATCTAAACTGCACAGAACGCAAGTTTCGTGGCATTTCACATCGAGGAGGCCGTACATGGCCCTCAGCCCCAAGGGCCGCCGTGGCTACGCCGCCGGCGCGCTCGCCCTGACCGCTGCTCTCACGCTGACCGCGTGCGGCGGCGAGACCGGCTCGAGCTCCGGCACGACCAGCGCGAGCGCCTCCGCGGCGGGCGGCGTCAAGCTGGTCCAGCCCGGCAAGCTCACGGTCTGCACCAACATCCCGTACGAGCCGTTCCAGTTCAAGGACTCGAGCGGCAAGATCGTCGGGTTCGACGTGGACATCGTCGACCTCGCCGCGAAGAAGCTGGGCGTGACCCAGAACATCGTGGATATCGACTTCGCGGTGATCAAGAGCGGTGCCGCGATGGCCGCGAACAAGTGCGACGTGGCCGCCGCCGGCATGACCATCACCCCCGATCGCCAGAAGAACATCGACTTCTCCGACCCGTACTTCGACGCCACGCAGGCGCTGCTGGCCAAGAAGGGCACGGGCGCCGCGTCGCTGGCGGACGTCAAGGCCAAGAGCCTCAAGCTGGGCGCCCAGGCCAGCACCACCGGCCTCGACTACGTCAAGAAGCAGGGCTTCGACCCCACCGAGTACGCCGACTCCGCCAAGGAGCTGCTGGCTCTGCAGGCCGGGCAGGCCGACGTGATCGTCCAGGACCTGCCGGTCGTGCTCACCTGGCTGAAGAAGCCGGACATCGCCGCGAAGTTCGAGCTGATCGGCAGCCTGGACACCGGCGAGCAGTACGGCATCGGCCTGAAGAAGGGCGCCGACCCGGTCCTGCTCAAGACGATCAACGACGAGATCGCCAAGGCCAAGTCCGACGGCACGTACGAGAAGATCTTCGTGAAGTGGTTCGGCAAGAAGCCCGGCGAGCTGGGCTGATCCATGGCCGACCAGCCGAAGACGGCTGAGCCCGCCCGCGCGAAGCTCAGCCCTCGGAAGAAGCAGCAGGTCAGCCGGGGCATCCAGTACGTCGTCCTGGTCGCCGCGCTCGTCGCCCTGGCGTTCTACGCCGACTGGGGGAGCCTGGCGCAGAACTTCGCCAAGCTCGACGTGGCCCGCCAGGCGCTGCCCGACCTGTTCACGATCGCGCTGCGGAACACGATCATCTACACGGTCAGCGGATTCGTCTTCTCGTTCGTGGTGGGCCTGCTCCTCGCGCTCATGCGGCTGTCGCCGGTCCGGCCCTACCGCTGGATCGCGATCGTCTACATCGAGATCTTCCGAGGGCTGCCCGCGCTGCTGATCTTCATCATGATCACCTTCCTGCCGCTGGCGCTGCCGGGCTTCCAGGTGCCCTTCGGCACCTACGGCCAGGTCGCCCTCGGCCTCGGCGTGATCGGCGCGGCCTACCAGGCGGAGGTCTTCCGCGCGGGCCTGCAGGCCGTGCCCAAGGGGCAGACCGAGGCCGCCAGGTCGCTGGGCATGTCCGCCACCCGCGCCCAGTTCACGGTGGTGATCCCGCAGGCCATGCGCCTGGTCATCCCGCCGACCACCAACCAGTTCGTGGCGCTGCTCAAGGACTCCTCGCTGGTGCTGTTCCTGGGCGTGTCCAGCGAGTACGTGGAGCTGGCCAAGTTCGGCAACGACCTGGCCTCCCAGTACGCCAACGCCACCCCCATCATGGTCGCGGGCGTGACGTACCTGATCGTCACGATCCCGCTGGGATACCTCGCGTCCCGGCTGGAGGGACGTAAGGGGAGGAACCGATGACGCACGCCATCGAACTGCAAGATCTGCACAAATACTTCGGCAAGAACGAGGTGCTCACGGGCATCGACATGACGGTGGATCCCGGCCAGGTGGTCTGCGTCATCGGCCCGTCGGGCTCGGGCAAGTCCACCCTGCTGCGCTGCGTGAACATGCTGGAGCAGCCGACCGCGGGCAAGGTGTTCGTCAAGGGCGTCGAGCTCACCGACCGCGACGTGGACATCGACGCCGTACGCCGGCACATCGGCATGGTCTTCCAGCAGTTCAACCTGTTCCCGCACATGAGCGCGCTGCAGAACGTGATGATCGCGCAGCAGCGGGTGCTGCGGCGCAGCAGGAAGGAAGCCGAGGTCGTCGCCAGGGAGAACCTGGCCAAGGTCGGCGTCGGCGACAAGTGCGACGCCCTGCCGGGCCAGCTCTCGGGCGGGCAGCAGCAGCGGGTGGCGATCGCCAGGGCGCTGGCCATGAACCCGGACCTGATGTTGTTCGACGAGCCCACCTCGGCGCTCGACCCCGAACTGGTCGGGGACGTGCTCACCGTCATGCGCAAGCTGGCGGAGGAGGGCATGACCATGCTCGTGGTCACCCACGAGATGGGCTTCGCGCGTGAGGTGGCGGACCGGGTGGTGTTCATGGACGGCGGCGTGGTCGTCGAGGACGGGGACCCGGCCCAGGTGATCGGCGAACCCCGCCATGACCGCACCCGCGCATTCCTCCACCGCGTCCTCCACCCAGAGGGGTAGCCGGGGGGTGGCGGGGCACTCCACGAGGCGCCCCGCCCTCTGGTGTAATGGTCCTCAATGGACCTCACCTCTTACGCCGAGTGGGCGGTCCGGCTGGCCAACGATCCCGACCCGCCGCCCGAGCTCAGGGGGCTGCGCGACGAGCTGGCCGCCGTGTTCGACGCGGCCGACGACGAGCGAGCCGCGGTCGAACTGCTCAACGCCCTGCTCGTGCGCTACCCCGTACGCCCCCAGCTCACCGACCACGACGGCCGCGGCTGGCATCTCCACCTGGCCGAGGACTCGGCCGCCAGCGCCGTGATGGGCCTGGCCGCGGTCGTGGCCGAGCTGGGCGTGGACCGGCTCGGCCGGTGCCGGGACCCGCGCTGCGAGCGGGCCTTCCTGGACACCTCTACCAACCGCTCCCGCCGCTACTGCTCGGCCCGCTGCGCCAGCCGCGCGAACGTGGCCGCCTTCCGCGCCCGGCAACGAAACGCCTCCTAACGCCCCCGCCGCCGCAGCGGCCAGTAGCGCAGCACCACCCGTCCGACGATGTCGGGCACCGGCCCGAAGTCCCAGCTGTCGCGCCGCCCGCTGGCCCGCTGGTTGTCGCTCTCCAGCCACCATCCGTCCGCGCCGTGCCACTGTGCCCGTTTCACGATGAGCTGGTCGGGATCGCCCGGGAGCCTGGCCACCACGAGATCGCCCGGATGCACGACGGCTCCCCGGCGTACGAGAAGCCAGTCGCCGGGAACCAGTGCGGGGCGCATCGAATCGCCCTCGACACGCACTCTCATGGGCTGTGACCCCCTGCTCCGCAGGCGTTCGGACCCGAGTAAGGTCGGTTGTGGACCAAGCTGATTCAGCATCACGGAAGGACTTTCTGATGCTCGCACGACTGCTACGACCCAAGCATGTCGCTTCCGCACACTGCGACCTGCCCTGTGGCGTCTACGACCCCGCTCAGGCCCGCATCGAGGCCGAGTCGGTCAAGGCGATCATGGAGAAGTACGCCGGCAACGACGACCCGGTCTTCCGCGCCCGTGCGCTGTCCATCAAGGAGGATCGCGCCGAGCTCGTCAAGCACCACCTGTGGGTGCTGTGGACCGACTACTTCAAGCCGCCGCACCTCGAGCAGTACCCTCAGCTCCACCAGCTCTTCTGGGACGCCACAAAGCTCGCGGGCGCCGCCGGCGCCAAGGGCACCGTCGACGTCGGCAAGGCCGAGGACCTGCTGGGCAAGATCGACGAGATCTCCAAGATCTTCTGGGAGACCAAGGCCGCCTAAAACGGCACATAAGGCTCTGTGCGGTCGGGGACCGTGCAGAGCCTTTTCCCTTGATGGCGAGTCTGATTCGTCCAACCACCTCTCAGGGGCGGTAAGTTGCAGTTGGCGTCGGAAACGCGAGGAGGAACGTGACCGAGGAAACCGAGACGCGCGCGGAGGGCGAGGCAGGCATCCGCGACGTGGTGAGCATCAGGCTCCCCGCCGCGAGCGCCTACTTGTCCGTGCTGCGTACGGCCACCGCCGGGCTGGCGGCGCGGCTTGACTTCACGCTCGACGAGATCGAGGATCTGCGGATCGCGGTCGACGAGGCGTGCGCCATGCTGCTGAGCGAGGCGGTGCCCGGCACCGACCTGACCGCCGAGTTCGAGCTGACCGGGCATGAGATGCAGGTCAGGGTCGAGGTGGCGACGGTCGGCAGTGCCGCGCCCAAACGTGACGACTTCGCCTGGATGGTGCTGACCGCCCTGGCCGACGACGTCGACGCGGTGACCGACTCCCCCGATCGCATGGCGATCGTCCTGCGTAAGCGCCGAGGCGCAGCGAGGCCGGCGTGACGGAAAGGACTGGAGCCATGGCCACCAGCGAACACGCCGTGCCCGACAGGGTGCGCGCTCGCATGCTCTTCGCCGAGCTGGCCGAGCTGGGCCCCGAGGAGCCGCGCCGCCAGCGCATCAGGGATGAGCTGGTCGAGCTCCACCTTCCCCTGGTCGAATACCTGGCTCGCCGCTTCCGCAACCGGGGCGAGTGGCTCGACGACCTGACCCAGGTCGCCACCATCGGTCTGATCAAGTCCATCGACCGTTTCGACCTCAACCGCGGGGTGGAGTTCTCCACCTACGCCACGCCCACCATCGTGGGCGAGATCAAGCGCCACTTCCGTGACAAGGGCTGGGCGGTCCGCGTGCCGCGCCGCCTGCAGGAGCTCAAGCTCTCGCTGACCAAGGCGATCAGCGATCTGTCGCAGCGCGAGGGCCGGGCCCCGACCGTGGCCGAGCTGGCCTCCTACCTGAAGATGACCGAGGAGGAGGTGCTCGAGGGCCTCGAGTCGGCCAACGCCTACTCGACCGTGTCGCTCGACGCGCCCGACTCCGGCGACGACGACGCGCCCGCGGTGTCCGACTCGCTCGGCATCGTGGACGAATCGCTCGAGGGCGTCGAATACCGCGAGTCGCTCAAACCGCTGCTCGAACGCCTGCCGCCGCGTGAGAAGCGCATCCTGCTGCTGCGCTTCTTCGGCAACATGACGCAGTCGCAGATCGCCACCGAGCTGGGCATTTCGCAGATGCACGTCTCGCGCCTGCTCGCCCGCACGCTCGCCCAGCTGCGAGAAGGCCTGACGGCCGACGACTAGCCGTCGCCGTAGAGGGCGTGTGTGGTGGGGGGCGCCAGCAGCGTGCCGAGCCCGGCCAGGGCGACCACGATCAGCGGGATCCCGAGCTGCGGCTGGTCCGACTGGATGAGCGTGACGGCGACCGGCAGCATGAAGATCTGGGCGACGACGCCCGGCGACCTCCCCCACCGCTCGATCTTGAACAGCCCGCCCCACGCCACCCAGAGCAGCCCCGCTCCGACCAGCGCGCCGAACCCCGCCTCCGCGAGGGCGGTGGTGAGGTTGTCCGAGGTGCCGGCCAGGGCCTCAACCCCCACGTAGACCCCGAGGCCGAGCGCCACGAGACCCTCCAGGGCGACGATGGCGGCCGCGATGACGAGGGAGACCGGGCGGGGCCGTCGCGGGTGTGCCACCCGAATGCTCGCGACCGTAGGTGGATCCTGGCGATGGTTCACGCCCTGTAGCCTAATGCGCTTCTCGCAGGATGCGGGAAATAGGACGTTCGGCCGATAAGGCGGACAACGATCAGCGACTACGCTGGCGTTATGCGCGCGATGCTGCTGGTCAATCCCAAGGCCACCACGACGAACGCCCGTACGCGTAACGTGCTGATCCGCGCGCTCGGCGCGGCCGTGGAGCTCTCCGTCGAGGAGACCCGCTACCGGGGCCACGCGGCGGCGCTGGCCGCCACCGCGCGCTCCAAGGGATACGACGTGGTGGCGGTGCTCGGCGGCGACGGGACGATCAACGAGACCGTCAACGGCCTGCTCAACCCGGTCAACGGCGACGAGGTCCCGCCGGGCGGCGACCCGAGCGCCGGGCGGCCCGCGCTCATCGTCATCCCCGGCGGCAGCGCGAACGTGTTCGCCCGCGCGCTGGGGCTGCCGAACGATCCGGTGGAGTCCACGGGGGCCGTGCTGGAGGCGCTCAGGGAGGACCGGCGCAGGACCGTGGGTTTGGGGCAAGCCCTTTGGGAGGGGCAAAGCCGATATTTCACGTTCTGTTCGGGCATGGGATACGACGCCGAGGTTGTACGGGCCGTAGAGGGCCTGCGGGGCACCGGCCGCAAAGCTACCCCTACGCGGTATGTGAACACGGCTCTAAGGCACTATCTGGCCACGGACAAGCGGCATCCAGCGATGACGCTGACCGGCCCCGGGATCCCTGCCGTCGAGGGGCTGTTCATGGCGATCATCTCCAACACCTCGCCGTGGACGTACGTCGGCAACAAGCCCGTGACCCCCACCCCGTGGGCCAGCTTCGAGACCGGGCTAGACCTGCTGGGGCTGCGGCGCATGGGCCCGCTCTCCATCGCCGCAGTGCTCCGGAACATTCTCACGCAGAGTGAGGCACTTCCGTCCGGCCGGCACCTCGTCCAGCTCCACGACGAGGCCGAGTTCACGCTCACCGCGCGCCGCCCGGTGGCCTTCCAACTGGACGGCGACTACCTGGGCGAACGCGAATCCGTAACATTCCGGGCTACACCGAACGCGTTACAAGTTCTGGTCTAGATAGTTACATTCGGTCATTGTGTGACGCATCCGACATTCATAACGGCCAAAACTTACCGCCAACCCTCTTGCGTGCACTCAGCGTGGCTGACAGGCTCAACACTGACGTCGGAACGTAGGACCTTTAACAACCCCAAGGTTCTCCGGCCGTCATGCGGGGCAACCCCGGGTCCTGACAGGGTCCGGGTCTTGTTCGCGCAAGTTAGTGAAACTCTTCACAAAGTAGTAGCCGCACGGAGCCGACCAAAGGCTCCATCTACTAAGGAGTGGACGCATGGACTGGCGCCACCGAGCTGCCTGCCGTGACGTGGACCCCGAGCTTTTCTTCCCGATCGGCAACTCCGGCCCGGCACTCATGCAGATCGAGGAGGCCAAGCAGGTCTGCCGGTCGTGCTCGGCCGTGGAAGCCTGCCTGAAGTGGGCGCTGGAGTCCGGCCAGGACGCCGGCGTCTGGGGCGGTCTGAGCGAGGACGAACGCCGCGCTCTCAAGCGCCGCTCGGCTCGCGCCCGCGCCCGCGCCACCGCCTGACCTTCCCTCTATGGGCCCTCTAGGGGCCGGTCAGGCCGCCGGGAGCGGGATCGACAGCGTGGCCTCCGTGCCGCCCTCCAGGCGCGGTTCGACCGAGAGCCTGCCGGACAGCTCCCCTTCCACCAGCGTACGGACGATCTGCAGCCCCAGACTGGTGGAGCTGTCGAGGTCGAACCCACGGGGAAGGCCGCGGCCGTCGTCCCGCACGATGACGTTGAGCCGGTCGAGGGCGGGCTCGACCAGCACTTCCAGCTTCTTGGGCCGCCCATGTTGCAACGCGTTCTGCAGCAGCTCCGTCAGCGCCATGGCCAGCGGCGTGGCGATGAGCGAGGGCAGCACCCCGAACCCCCCGACCCGCCGGGGCGTGACGGCGGCCTCCGCCGCCGACACCTCTCCGGCCATCGCGATCACCCGGTCGGCGATCTCGTCGAAGTCCACGAACTCCTCGGGCGTATGAGACAGCGTCTCGTGGACGATCGCGATCGACCCGACCCTGCGTACCGCCTCCTCCAGCGCCTCCCGGCCCTCGGGCACCTGCAGCCGCCTGGCCTGCAGCCTGAGCAGGGCGGCCACGGTCTGCAGGTTGTTCTTCACCCGGTGGTGGATCTCGCGGATCGTGGCGTCCTTGGTCATCAGCTCGCGCTCGCGCCGCCGCAGCTCGGTCACGTCCCTGATGAGCACCAGCGCGCCGATCCGCCCGCCGCCGACGATCAGCGGGATGGCTCTGAGCTGCACGATCGTGCCGCCGGACTCGACCTCGGTCTCCTTCGCCGCCCGCCCGCTGGCCACGATCATCAGGTCTTCGTTGATCGGCTCGTCGGCGTAGCACAGCGTGGCAGTGACCCGGCCGAGCTCGGCCCCGACCAGGTCGGCGTGCAGGCCGAGCCGGCGGTAGGCGGACAGGGCGTTCGGCGACGCGTACGTGACGCGCCCGGCCCGGTCGAGCCTGAGCAAGCCGTCGCCGACGCGCGGCGAGCGGACCAGGATCGGCTCCTCGCCGGAGAACGGGAAGCGCCCCTCGGCCACCATCTGGGCCAGGTCGGAGGCGCTCTGGAGGTAGGTCAGCTCCAGGCGGGAGGGTGTGCGGGCCGAGGACAGGTTCGTGGAGCGCTGGATCACGGCGAGAAAGCGCCCCTCGCCGCCCTCGACGGCCCTGCGCACCGGGATGGTCTCCTCGCGGACGGGCACGCCGGTCGACCAGTCGGGGTCGCCCTCGCGGCAGATGCGGCGCTCGTTCCAGGCGGTGTCGATGAGGTAGCGCTCGCCCTTGGCGGCGACGGTGCCGACGATGTCGTCGTGGTAGACGGTGGGCCCGGTCGTGGGGCGCATCTGCGCGATCGCGATCCAGCCGTTCTCTCCCAGCAGCGGCGCCCACAGGATGAGGTCGGCGAAGGACAGGTCGGCCAGCAGCTGCCAGTCGGAGACGAGCGAGTGCAGCCAGTCGAGGTCCGCCGCGTCGAGCGCGGTGTGGCGGGCGACGAGGTCGCTGAGAGTCGGCACGTCTGCATCATGCGTGCTTTCCCCCGCAAGAACCAAACCGACCCCCGGATGAACGCACGCCCGCTCACTCGCACAGTGAAGACGGATACGGCATGGTGCACCCAACTGGACTTCTTGTGAAATCTCATATTGTGAGAACCATCACACGTACCACTGCGCGGGGCTTGCCGGAGGTGATCTACACGGGCAGGTGGTTCCTCCGCGACACGGCTGCTCGCGTAGGTGAAGTGACCGCTACCTGCGGTGGGCCGCTGGACGCGGCCACCGCAGCGGCCTCGGTTGTGATCATGCACGCGGCTGTCGATATCCTGCACATTCAACCTGAGCTGCCCGGATCCGCGCGTGCTAGGGGCCGCACGCGCTGGGCGCCGAACGGCCGCTCGCGCCCGCGGTTGACCGCTCGGGCCAAAGTGAGTTCCGATGATCTCGCGGTGATCAGACACGCCCTCACCGCCGTGGCAGAAGTGAAGGTGAGAGCGTGACGGACGACAGCCCCCGCGTACCGAAGTACTACGACGTGAAACGCAGCCTGCTCGAGCTCACCAAGACCCTCCCGCCGGGCACCGCGCTGCCGCCCGAGCGCACGCTGGCCGTCCGCTTCGAGACCTCGCGCACCACGGTCAGGCAGGCGCTGACGGAGCTGGTGGTGGAGGGGCGGCTGCTGCGTATCCAGGGCAAGGGCACGTTCGTGGCCCAGCCGAAGGTGGCGCAGGTTCTGCAGCTGACCTCGTACATCGGCGATCTGCGCACGGCGGGCCTGGAGCCGGACACCAAGATCCTGGAGATCGGCTACGTCACCGCGGACGAGGCGCTGGCGCGCCGCCTGGCCATCAACCCGGGCGGGCGCGTGTTGCGCATCCACCGGCTGCGGCTGGCCAACGGCGAGCCGGTCTCGATCGACACCACCCACCTGTCCGCGCGCCGCTTCCCGCGGTTGCGGCGGGAGCTGGAGGTGCACGCGTCGCTGTACGAGACGCTGCACAACGCCTACAACGTGCGCCTCACGGACGCCGAGGAGATCATCGAGACCGTCCTGGCCACCCCGTACGACGCCAAGGCCCTCGGCGTCGACGTCGGCCTGCCGATGCTGCTGCTCACCCGCCACGCCTTCGACGCCGACGGGAACCCCGTCGAATGGGCGCAGTCCCTCTACCGGGGCGACCGCTACAAGTTCGTCACGCGCCTGCGCCGTCCGTGAGGGGCCGCCTCCTAGGCTGAGGTGCATGAGCGTTCTCGTCGTGACCGGCACCGACCTCGGCGTGGGCAAGACCGTCGTGGTGGCGGCCGTCGCGGCGCTGGCCAGGGAGCGCGGGGCCGCCGTCGCCGTGGTCAAACCGGCGCAGACCGGGGTGGGGCCCGGCGAGGCGGGTGATCTCGATCACGTGATCCGGCTGTCCGGGGTCACGACCACGTTCGAGCTCAGCCGGTTCCCCGATCCGCTGTCCCCGGCCGCCGCCGCCAGGGCCGCGGGGCTGCCGCCGGTGTCGCTGGCGGGAGCCGCCCTGACGGTGCGGGAGCTGGCCGAGAGCAACCGGCTGGTGGTCGTGGAGGGGACCGGGGGGCTGCTGGTGCGGTTCGACGAGGACGGCGCGACGATCGCCGATCTGGCCAGGCTGCTGGATGCGCAGGTCCTCGTCGTCGCGGGGGTCGGGGGCGGGGCGGTCAACCACGCCGCGCTCACCCTGGAGGCGCTCGCCCATCGCGGGCTCGACCTGGCCGGGCTCGTCATCGGGCGGTGGCCGTACGAGCCTGGAGTGGCGGAGCGGAGCGACGTGGCCGATCTGGAGATGCTGGCCGCGCGCCCGCTGGCCGGGGCGCTGCCTGAGGGGGCGGGGAGTCTCGGCGGGGAGGCGTTCACGCGGGTGGCTCGTCACGGGCTGGGCGCCACGCTGGGGGGCACGTTCGATCCCTCGGAGTTCAGGGCGTCCCTGTGAAGGGTGGGGCTAGCCCTACCATCCATCAGCACACCAAACCCATTTCGCGTCCTACGCGCCAGTCAATACCGTTGAGGAATGAAAGTCCCCCGTCCGTGGTCGGCACGGGCCTGGCTCGACACGGCCCACGTGATGATCGGGCTACCGGTCGCCGTGGTGCTCGGCGGGCTGACGCTCGTACTGGTCGTGTCGCCTCCCCTGTTGCGGCGCGGCATGCCGTGGTGCACGAGGGTGCAGCGCTCCAGGTTCGCGGCCTTCCTCGGCGCGCACATCCCGCCCGTGCGTACGCCGAGCAACTGGCGCAGCCCGGCCACGTGGCGGCAGATCGGCTACCACCTGCTGTCCCCGTTCGTGAGCTTCGCGGCCGCGTTCCTGGTGGCGGCGGTGTGGGGCGGGGCGATCGTGGGGTTGTCGTCGTTCCTCGCGCCGAAGCTGCAGCAGCCGCCGCTGGAGTTCGTCTTCGATCTGCGCAACAACAGAGTGCTGGCCGTCTTCATGGTGGTCGGGTTCGTGCTGCTGCTGCTCGCGCCCGTCCTGGCCCGGGGCATGGCGGCGCTGGACCTGTCGGTGGCGCGGACTCTGCTCGGGCCGAGCCGTTCGGAGCTGGGGCAGCGGATCGAGACGCTGACCGAGAGCCGGGCGGGCGTGATCGACGCGGCCGACGCCGAGCGCCGCAGGATCGAGCGGGACCTGCACGACGGCGCCCAGCAGCGGCTCGTCTCGCTCGCCATGAACCTGGGCCTGGCCCGGGCCACCCTGACCGACCTGCCGGAGCCGGCCCGCGAGGCCATCGAGCGGGCGCACGAGGAGGCCAAGCAGGCGCTCAAGGAGCTGCGCGACTTCGTCCGCGGGCTGCATCCCGCCGTGCTCAACGACCAGGGCCTGGACGCGGCGCTGTCTGGGGTCGCCGCCCGCGCCCCCTTCCCCGTCAGGCTGCACGTCGACATCGAGCGGCGTACCTCTCCGACCATCGAGGCGGTGGCGTTCTTCACCGTGTCCGAAGCACTGACCAACATCGCCAAGCACGCCGCGGCCACCAAGGCCGAGGTGAAGGTGCGGCGCGCGGGCGACCGCCTGCACGTGCTCGTGTACGACGACGGCTGCGGCGGTGCCAGGCTGGACGGCGGCACCGGGCTGCGCGGCCTGGCCCAGCGGATCGACTCGGTCGACGGGTCGCTGCGGCTGTCCAGCCCGCTCGGCGGGCCTACGACGATCGAGGTGGAGCTGCCGTGCGAGTAGTGCTCGCGGAGGATTCCGTGCTGCTGCGCGAGGGCCTGATCCGGCTCTTGGACGCCGCGGGCATGGAGGTGGTGGCGGCCGTGGACGAGGCCGAGGGGCTGCTGCGGGCGGCCGAGGAGCACCGTCCCGAGCTGGTGATCACGGACGTCAGGATGCCGCCCACGCACACCGACGAGGGGCTGCGGGCCGCGCTCGTGCTGCGCCGCCAGCAGCCGGGCCTGGCGGTCCTGGTGCTCTCGCAGTACGTCGAGGAGCGCTACGCCGCCCAGCTCCTGGCCTCCGCCGCGACCGGTGGCGTCGGCTACCTGCTCAAGGACCGGGTGGCGGACGTGACCGACTTCTTCGACGCGCTGCGCAGGGTGGCCTCGGGCGGCACCGCGCTCGACCCGGAGGTGGTCGCCCAGCTCCTGCTGCGGGGCAACAGCGACCCGCTGGAACGGCTGACGCCCAGGGAGCACGAGGTGCTCAAGCTGATGGCGGAAGGCCGCTCCAACGCGGGCATCGGCCAGGCGCTGGTGCTCAGCGAAGGGGCGGTGGGCAAGCACATCGGCAACATCTTCACCAAGCTCGACCTGTCCCCCGCGGAGGGCGATCACCGGCGCGTGCTCGCGGTCCTGCGGTTCCTCAAGATCAGGAGCCTGCCGTGAGGGCGGCGTGGCTGGTGGCGGGCGCTGTGGTGACGGTGTTCGCGCTGCTGGTGTCCACGGCGCTGCTCTGGCGCGAGTTCGCCAGGGCCAGGACGCCGTCCGACACCACCCTGAGGTCGATCCCGTTCGACCAGCAGGAGGTGCGCGTCAAGGCGGGCAAGGGGCAGGTGAACCTGTTCATCATGCCGGGCAGGGCCGGTGAGCTGCTCATCCAGAGGTCGTTGCGGTGGTCGAGGGACCGGCCGACCGTCACCGAGGACTGGGACATTCGCTCCAGGACCCTGCGGCTCGACGCGGTCTGCCCCGGCTACGACCAGCCGGACGGCCCCGTCTGCCAGGCCGACTACCTGGTGTCCGTGCCGCCGGAGACCGACATCGAGGCCAGCACGACCGGCGGCGAGCTCAACGTCAACCGCGTCTTCGGCAGCGTGCGCCTGAGCTCGGTGTCCGGCAACGTCCACGTACGCGACCTCTCCGGCCCCCTCTGGGCCAGGACCGGCACGGGCAAGGTCGACGCGGAGGGGCTCGACGGCGAGCAGGCCGACGTGGAGGTGGGCTTCGGCGACGTCGAGCTGTCGTTCGTCAACGCCCCGACGAGCGTCAAGGCGGTCGTCAGGACGTCGGGCGACGTCAGGGTGGCGGTGCCCCCGGTGCCCTACCAGGTGACGGCGGACGCGGCCGAGACCTTCCTCGACGTCAGGAAGGACGCCGCGGCACCACGGAAGATCATTGCAAAGGCGCCGAGCGGCGTGGTGACCCTGTGCTGTAGATGATCCTTGAGGTCTGTTTACTCCGGTGACCGGTTGGTAAGTTCCCGGCATGGAGTCTGCGAAGCACGCCGGTGACGCCGCCGTCGCCGTGTCCAAGGCCTATGGCGTCGAGACCATGTTCACCCTCTCAGGAGGGCACGTCTTCCCGCTCTACGACGGCGCGGTGCACGAGAACATGCGCATCCTCGACGTACGCCACGAGCAGAGCGCGGTCTTCGCCGCCGAGGCGACGGCCAGGCTGACCAGGAGGCCGGGGCTGGCCGTGCTGACCGCGGGCCCCGGCATCACCAACGGCGTCAGCGGCGTCGCGACGGCCCACTTCAACGGCTCGCCGGTGGTCGTCATGGGCGGCCGGGCACCCCAGTCGCGCTGGGGCAGCGGCGCCCTGCAGGAGATGGACCACCCGCCGCTGCTCGCCCCGATCACCAAGTTGTCGTTCACCGCGTCCGGCGCCGAGTCGGTCGGGCAGGACGTCGAGTCGGCCTTCCGCACGGCCATCGCGCCCCACCGCGGCCCGGTCTTCGTCGACTTCTACATGGACCACCTGTTCGCCCCCTCGCCGCCGCACGAGGCGCGCACGCAGACGCCGTCCCCGTACGAGCCCGACCCCGACGACCTGGCCGGCATCGCGCGGCTGCTGGCCGAGGCCGAGCGGCCGGTGCTGGTGTACGGCTCCGACGTGTGGATGGACCGGGCCGAGGAGGCCGCCCGGGACTTCGCGGAGACGTGGCGGCTGCCGGTCATCCCCAATGGCCAGGGCCGCGGCATCCTGCCGTCGGGGCACGAGCTGCTCGTCACCCGCGCCCGCGGCCTCGCCTTCGCCCAGGCCGACCTGGTGATCGTGGTCGGCACCCCGCTCGACTTCCGGCTCGGCTACGGGTGGTTCGGCGGGAAGGACGGCGCGGCGCTGGCCCGCGTGGTGCACATCGCCGACGCGCCGTCGCAGCTCGCCACGCACATGCAGCCGGCCGCGTCGGCCGCGGGCGACCTGTCGGTGGTGTTCTGGAGCCTGGGCACGGCCTGCGGGGACGCGGGGGTCAAGCCCGGCACGTACGCCTCGTGGGTGTCGAAGCTCTCCGATACGGCCGCGGCGGCCATCGCGGGCGACGCCGAGCTGCTGGCCGCCGGCTCCGACCCGATCCACCCCATGCGCGTGTACGGCGAGCTGGGCAAGGTGCTGGCCGACGACGCCGTGGTGATCGGCGACGGCGGCGACTTCGTCTCCTACGCGGGCAAATACGTCGAGCCGAAGCAGCCGGGCAACTGGCTCGACCCGGGCCCGTACGGCTGCCTCGGCACCGGCCTGGGCTACTCCATCGCCGCCCGCCTGGCCAGGCCCTCCTCGCAAGTGGTGCTGCTGCTCGGCGACGGCGCCGCCGGCTTCTCGCTGATGGACGTCGACACCCTCGTACGCCACCGGCTCCCCGTCGTCATGATCTGCGGCAACAACGGCATCTGGGGCCTGGAGAAGCACCCCATGCAACTCCTGTACGGCTACGACGTGGCCGCCGAGCTGCAGCCGCAGTGCCGCTATGACCAGGTCGTGACCGCGCTGGGCGGCGGCGGCGAGCTGGTCACCAAGCCGTCGGAGATCGGCCCCGCCCTGCGCCGGGCCTTCGACTCCGGCATCCCCTACATGGTGAACATCGCGACCGACCCGCAGGTCGCCTACCCCCGCCACACGACGGGGGTGTGACGCTCCTACTTGGTCGTGGCGGTGGCGCTGGGACTCGGGTTGTTCTCCGGGCAGACGCCGTCGACCACGACCAGCTTGACCGTCTTGCCCACCTCCAGCGACACCCCCGCACCCGGCACCGTCTGCTGGATCTTGCCGCAGCGCGGGCCGTTGGAGGTGGTGGTCCTGTCGTCGAGCTCCGACACGAAGCCGGCCGCCTCGACCCGCTCCTGACCCACCAGGAACGACAGCCCGACCACCTTCGGCACGAGCACCTTCTTGACCGTCGACGAGGGCGTGCTCGTCGGCGTCTTGGTCGGCGTCTTCGTGGTCGTCGGCGTCGAGGTGGGGGTCTTGGTCGGCTCTTCCTCCTCGGTCGCCGTGGGCCGCGGCCTCGTGAACGTCGGCTTGGGCTCCGACGTTGTCGGCGTGGGCGGCCTGGTGGTCCTCCTGATTGGGGGCTTGGTCGTCTTGAAGTCGCTCGACGAGTCGCCCACGGGCACGCCCGTGGCCGTGGGCGTCGGGTCGCCGGGGGTCATGCCCGTCAGCGCGATCGCCCCTGCCCCCACGCCGAGCACCACCGCGACGGCGATGCCCGCGATCAGCCCGGTCCTGCGCGGGGTCTTGGCGGCGCGACGACCGCCCCCGCGCCGCTCGACCACCGCCGTGGTCTCATCGGAGGGACGGGCCTGGTGCGCCCCCGTCTGGTACGCCTCCACCGGCGGCGCCATCGTGGCCCCGGTGGACACCATCGGCTCGGCGGGCGCCTGGCCGCTGGCGATGGCCTTGGCCGCCTCACTCATGGCCTTGGCCGTCGGGTAACGCCTGGTCGGATCCTTCGCCAGTGCGATCTCCACCAGCGTGCGCACCGGCGGCGGGATCTCGGCGGGCAGCGGCGGCGGCGCCTCCCGGATGTGCTTGAGCGCGATCGTGACCGCGCTGTCGCCGTTGAACGGCCGCTGCCCCACCAGGCACTCGTACGCGACCACGCCGAGCGCGTAGATGTCCACAGCGGGCGTCACGGGAGCACCCTCGGCCTGCTCCGGCGCGCAGTAGGCGGCCGTGCCGAGCACCATGCCGGCGTCGGTGAGCCGGTTGGCCAGGTCGGAGCGCGCGATGCCGAAGTCGGTCAGCACCAGCGTGCCGTCACGCTGCACGAGCAGGTTGCCCGGCTTGACGTCGCGGTGCACGATCCCCTGGTCGTGTACGGCCTGCAACGCCGAGGCGGCCTGCGCGATCAGCTCCATGGCCGCCTGCGGCGGGATCCTGCCCAGCCGGGCCAGCAGCCGGTCGAGCGGCTCGCCGTCCACGAACTTCATCACCAGGTAGACGGTGTCGCCGCTCACTCCGTAGTCGTAGACGTCGACGACGCCGGAGTGGTTGATCGTGGCCATCGCCCTGGCTTCCCCCTGAAAGCGAGCGACGAACCCCGGGTCCTCCATGCGGCCTGGAAGCAGCACTTTGACGGCGACGGTGCGCGCCAGCACGATGTCCTCGCCGCGCCACACCTCGCCCATGCCACCGGCGCCGATGCGGGTATCCAGCCGATACCGCCCCGCCAGCGTCGTCCCTTGGGCCACCATGACTCCCCCGCTACCCCCCTACCTCTGTAACCTCTTCCACCCCGCAGTTCTCCAACAAAGCGAACTTTTATCGCGGTGAGGTAACACAGTGGTCACGGAACTCAGAGAGTGTACGACTCACCTGTCCCACATGCCACTCAAATGCCTCAAGCCGTACACACCCTATCCTGCGGCCTTATGCCAGCACTTGTCCGCGTTTCCAGGAAGTCAGCGGGCCCCATTAATGGGCGCGGACTCCGCCGCCATAGGCTGATCACATGACGCTCGTTCCGGGTCTCCGCGCCCAGTTGCTCCTCGTGGTCGAGATGGACGACACCGCGAAGAAGATCGGCAGCGGAGACGTGCCCGTGCTCGCCACGCCCCGGCTGCTCGCGCTGGCCGAGACGGCGACCGTGCGAGCGATCGAGCGGCACCTCGCGCCCGGCGAGACGTCCGTCGGCACCCGGGTCGAGCTCGAACACCTGGCCGCCAGCCCGCTGGGCGCGCACGTCCAGGTGGGCGTCGAGCTGACCGAAGTGGACGGCCGGCGGCTGGTCTTCGCCTTCGAAGCCCACGACAAGCACGCCGTCGTGGGCAGGGGCAGCATCGAACGCGTGGTGGTCGACCGCGCCAAGTTCATTTCCCGCACTACTCGATGACCGCGATCAGGTCGCCTTCCTGGATCACGTCGCCCTCGGCCACCTTGAGCTGCGCCACCATGCCGTCGTCCTCGGCGAGCACCGGGATCTCCATCTTCATCGACTCGAGGATGACCAGCGTGTCGCCCTCGGAGACGGTGTCGCCCTCGCTGACGACGACCTTCCACACGTTCGCCACCATCTCCGCGCGTACCTCAGCCACCGGGACTCCCCTCTTTCACCAATATGTTCCCACTAGGCGCGCATGCGCGCGACCAGGCCCGTGTCGTAGTCGCCGGTGACGAACTCCGCGTTCTCCAACAGCTCCGCACAGAATGGCAGGTTGTTCTTGGGGCCCTCGATGACGAACGCGTCCACCGCCTTGCGCCCCTTCTCCAGCGCGTCGGCCCGGCTCGCGCCGTGGACGCAGAGCTTGGCCACCAGCGGGTCGTAGAACGGGGTGACCGTGTTGCCCGCGGCGTAGCCCGAGTCCACGCGTACGCCGTCGCCGACCGGCTCCTCCCATGCCGTGATCTTGCCAGGCCCGGGGAAGAACCGCTTGGGATCCTCCGCGTAGACCCTGAACTCGATCGCGTGCCCGGTGGGCTGGGCGTCTATTACGGGGCTCTCCCCGGCCGCGACGCGCAGCTGCAGCTCGACCAGGTCGAGCCCGGTGACCAGCTCGGTGACCGGGTGCTCCACCTGCAGCCTGGTGTTCATCTCCAGGAACACGAAGTCCTGCTTGCCGGCGTCGACCAGGCACTCGACGGTGCCCGCGCCCAGGTAGCCGACGGCCTCACCGGCCCGCACGGCGCCGGCCAGCATGCGCTCGCGCAGCTCGGGGGTGATGCCGGGGGACGGCGACTCCTCGACGACCTTCTGGTGGCGCCGCTGCACCGAGCAGTCGCGCTCGCCCAGCGCCACGACCCGGCCGTCGGGCAGGCCGAGGATCTGCACCTCGACGTGGCGGGCCCGCTCGATATAGCGCTCCAGCAGCACGGCGGGGCCGTCCAGCGCGTCCCCGGAGAACCTGGAGGCCGCCCTGGCCGCCTGCTCGTACGCCTTGGCCAGGCCCTCGTCGTCGTGGGCCACGCTCATGCCGATGCCACCGCCGCCGCCCGCGGTCTTGACCATGACCGGGTAGCCGATGGACTCGGCGGCCTTCAGCGCCAGTGACAGGTCGGTGACCGGCTCGCGGGTGCCCGCGGCGACCGGCACGCCGGCGGCCTCCATGAGGTTCCTGGCGTTGATCTTGTCGCCCATCCGGTCGATGGCCTCGGGCGCGGGGCCGATCCACACCATCCCGGCGTCGATGACGGCCCTGGCGAACGCGGCGTTCTCGGCGAGGAAGCCGTAACCCGGGTGAACCGCCCGCGCTCCGGTCGCGCGGGCCGCCTCCAGCACCTTGGCCGCGTCCAGGTAGCTCTGCGCGGGGTTGGCGGGGCCGATCAGCACCGCCTCGTCGGCCTCGCGGACGAACGGCAGGTCGGCGTCGGCCTCCGAGTGCACGGCGATGGCGCGCAGGCCCAGGCGCTTGACCGTGCGGATGATCCGCCGCGCGATCTCCCCTCGGTTGGCGATCAGAACGGGTCCGAGCGTCTCAGTAAGCACGCCGCCCACCCTATGGCCGCCACCGGCTTGTTCCCTTTCCCCCTAAACCACCGATCCGGCGATCACGATCTGTAGGAACCCCACAATTGTGAGCGGGTGGTAACCCGGCAGGACTTGTAAGACTTAGACGCGTCCGCGGTCGATCACCCGGGTGAGCGCGTCGATCGCGTGGAGGTCGTACGCGCCGCCGGAGGACAGCCGGATGCGCTCCAGCGCGGCGCCCGCCCGGTCGCGGTCGGTCGACGGCCCGACCAGGTCGTCGTAGGCGTTGGCGACCTTGATGATCCGGCTCGACAGCGGCGGGTCGTCGCCGATCGGGTCGCACTGCCGCCTGACCACCTCGGCCACCCGGTCGAGCACGCCCGTCTGCCTGATCACCTCCGCGCCCAGCTCGGCGATGCGCCGGGCCTGCTCGGGCTCGGTGAGCACGGTGGCGCCGCCGGGGATCGGGTCGCGCAGCGAGAGCTGGCCGATGTCGTGCATCAGCGCGGCGTATTCGAGCTCCAGCAGCTCGGGCTCGGCCATGCCCAGCTCCCTGCCGATGGCCACGGCCAGGCGGCTCACCCTGCGCGAGTGGCCGGGCTCGACGTAGCCGCCGACCTCGGTGACCCGCGACAACGCGCGTACGGTCTGCAGGTAGGTCGCGCGGATCCCCGCGTACTTCCTGAAGGCCACCTGCGTGACCAGCAGCGGCGCGGCGAACACCAGCAGGGCGACCAGGTCCATGCTGTGCGTGGCCAGCGCGAGCAGCACCCCGGACGAGGCCACGGCGGCGCCCAGCGGGAACGCCATGTTGATCTCGTCGCGCACCGCCACCCGGAACGCGGTGCGCACCTGCTCGGCCCTGAGCAGCGCCGCGATCAGCACGTCGATCAGCAATGTGATCGCGATGAGCGCCACCATCACCGCGAGCGCCGGCCACCAGGTGCTGGTCGGCGGCTTGGTGAGCGCGTAGAGCGGATCGGCCAGCGGCCGGAACGCGAACGCCAGCAGCGCGCCGGTGAGCAGCCGCCGGGCCATCGCGTCCAGCCGCGGCGGGCGGCCGACCGCCAGGTGCGGAAGCGCTCCCGCGACCATCCCGACCGCGATCACGGCCACGACCTGCAACGCGGAGTGGCGCAGCGGGTTTTGACTCAGGTCGAGCAGCAGGGTGTAGCCGAGCGCGGCGGCGGCGCCGATGGGCGCGACCTCCCTGTTGCCCGGCATGGTGAGCCTGGCCAGCTCGCCGACCGCGATCAGCGCCCCGAACCCGACCGCGATCTCCGTGCGGTCGAGCCCGACGGCGGCCGTGTGGGCGACGCCCGCGACCGCGACCAGCCCGGCCGCGCAGATGAGCAGCAGCTGGCCCGAGTCGAGCCGGCGCAGGACCGTGTTCAGCGACCGTTCGGTACGCCTGGCGCGCTCTGTGGTGATCATGGCCCGGTCACGACCTCGATGGGCATGGTCGGATCGTCGTGGTCCTTGATCGGCGTCTCGGCGGCGTCGGGCGGCGGCGGATCGACGCGGCGCGGCGGCTGCCACGGCTCGCGATCCAGGGCCCGGATGAAGGCCGCGACCATGACGGGGTCGAAGTGGGTGCCCGCGGTCTTGCGCAGCTCGTCGACGGCCTCCCCGACGGGCCTGGCGCCCCGGTAGGAGCGGTCGGAGGTCATCGAGTCGAACGCGTCGGCCACCGCGATGACCTTGGCGAACTCGGGGATCTCGTCACCGGCGAGCCCCATCGGGTAGCCGGTGCCGTCGTGGCGTTCGTGGTGGTGCATGATCCCGGCGTACGCCTCGTCGAGGAAGCCGATGCCGCGCACGATCTCCAGGCCGCGCATCGGGTGCAGCTGGATCGCGGCGAACTCCTCCTCGGTGAGCGGCCCGTCCTTCTGCAGCACCTTGGTGGGCACGCCGAGCTTGCCCACGTCGTGCAGCATGCCCGCGTAGCGGATCGCCCGCACCCGTTCGAGGCCCATGCCGATCTCCTGGGCGATCATGGAGGAGGCGAGCGAGACGCGCGTGCAGTGGCCCCGGGTGTAGTAGTCCTTGGTCTCCACGGCCTGGCAGAGCGCGGCGATGGTGGCGTCGTAGGAGCGCTGCTGGGCGTGGTACTGGCCGAACGCCCACCGGGCCACGAACAACGGCAGCAGCACCAGCACCGCCGAGATCGACTGCACGGTCGCCCAGAGCCCGGCCACCAGCAGCCCGAACGTCCCGTATCCCAGGTAGGACAGCAGGAACTGGGCCATGCCGCGCATCGGCACCTCGGTCGCCCGCACCTGCGTGGCCAGCGCGATCATGGTCAGCGTGAGCACGATGTTGAGCGGCACGAAGACGCCGGTGGCCGCGGCGTAGGGGCCGATGAGGTCGTCGAACGCGTTGACCTGCGGCACGCCGACCTTGCCGTCGAGCGCCTGGTAGACCCAGCCGGCGGCGTAGCCGCAGATGGCGAACTGCGCGCCGTTGAACAACCGTTTGATCAGCGGCAGCCCCGGACGCACGCTCAGGATCGCGGTGAGCCCCACCAGCGCCGCGCCCTCGGGGCCGATCAGCACCACGGCCGCCAGCGAGGCGGAGAAGCTGACCGACACCGCGAACTGCTCCACGTTGAGCAGCGTCGGCATCGACTCGCACACCAGGAACAGCAGCGCGAGCACCAGCAGCACGTCCAGGTCCTCCGGCGCCACCGGCGCGCCGGAGGTGATCACACTACGTGCGATGAGAGCGGTCGCCACCCCGATCACGGCGACCAGATAGACCCTTGCGGGCCACGGCAGTTCACGCATTGCGGCCCCCTACGGCGTTCAGGTCCAGGACACCCCGGGCGGCATCGCTCGGCCGATCATCACAACCACCGGAGTGATCAACACGATGGCCGTGAGCAGCCGGGCGACCGTAACCTTCATCATCCACATGCCTCCACGTCGACTTCTGGGGTTCACGCTACAGAAGACGACGTGGCCGTATGGGCGGAGTGGGAAATCGCAAGCAAAGCGTAATCAAGCAACTACTTGCCGCGACGGCTTCGGGCCCATTCGACGGCTTTCTTCACCCCGCTCGGCAGGTCCGTACGAGGCTGCCAGCCGAGCCCTTCGTGGGCGGGCACCGGATCGACCGCCATCGCCGGCAGGTCGCCCAGGCGCGGCGGCGCGAACCCGGGCTTGTCGTGGGCGCCCGCCGCGTCGGCGATCAGCGAGTGCAGCCGCCGGTCGGTGGTCTGGATGCCGGTGCCGAGGTTGAACCGGCGGCCGTTGCCCTCCTGCCCGCAGGCCCGCACGAGGCCGTCGACCACGTCGTCGACGTAGATGTAGTCGCGGGTCTGGGTGCCGTCGCCGTACAGGACCGTGGGCGTGCCGCTGAGCAGGGCGTCGGTGAAGATCGCCACCACCCCGGCCTCGCCCTCCGGCGACTGGCGCGGGCCGTAGACGTTGGAGAGCACCAGCGTGGTGTATTCGATGCCGTAGAGGGCGCGGAACGTGGCGAGGTAGGTCTCGCCGCTCAGCTTCGAGGCGGCGTACGGCGAGCGCGGGTCGACGGCCGCGTCACCCGGCACGGGGATCGTCGTCGGCCGGCCGTAGATGGCCACGGACGAGGCGAACACCACCTTGCGCGTGTGCCCTTCGTGGGCCGCGGTGAGCACGGACGCGGTGCCCTCGACGTTGACACTGGCGTCGTGCACCGGGTCGGCGACGCTCTTGCGCACGCTGATCTGGGCGGCCAGATGGCAGACGACCTCCGGTTGCAACCCGGCGACCAAGCCGACCAGCGCGGGATCGCGTACGTCCAGCTCGTGCAGCCGGAAGTGGTCACTGGCGAGGGCGCCCGCCAGGTTGTCCCTGCTCCCGGTGGACAGGTCGTCGACCACGTCGACCTCGTGCCCGTCGGCGAGCAGGCGATCGACGAGAGTGGACCCGATGAACCCGGCGCCTCCGGTGACCAACACGCGCATGCGCTGAATCCTAGTCGGCCAGCTCCGACCTCACCTGAGCGATGCGGGCCAGCACCTTGGAACGCAGGTCCGCCGGAACGGGATCGCAGCCGCAGTGCTTGTGCACGAGCGCCTTGATCGCCTTGTCCAGGTCGTATTCCTTCAGACACGGGTCGCACTCGTCCAGGTGGACGCGGATCTCCACGACGTCGCCATCGGTCAGCTCCCCGTCGAGGTAGGCGTAGACCTTGTCGAGCACCTCGCGACAGTCGGTGTCATGGGGCTTGCCACAGCTCATTTCGATCCCTCCGCCGGGACCAGGCCGCGCTCACGGGCATAGTCCTCAAGGAGGCCCCGCAGCTGCCTGCGTCCCCTGTGCAGCCTCGACATCACAGTGCCTATCGGAGTGCCCATGATGTCGGCGATCTCCTTGTAGGGGAAGCCTTCGACGTCGGCCAGATAGACCGCGATCCTGAACTCCTCGGGCAGCGCGGCGAGCGCCTGCTTGATGTCCCCGTCGGGCAGGTGGTCGAGCGCCTCCACCTCGGCCGACTTCAGGCCGCTGGAGGTGTGGGACTCGGCCCGGGCGAGCTGCCAGTCCTCGATCTCCTCGGTGCCGGACTGCTTCGGCTCGCGCTGCTTCTTGCGGTAGCTGTTGATGAACGTGTTGGTCAGGATCCGGTAGAGCCACGCCTTGAGGTTGGTGCCCTGCTGGAACTGGTGGAACGATGCGAACGCCTTGGCGAAGGTCTCCTGCAGCAGGTCCTCCGCGTCCGCGGGATTCCGGGTCATCCGGAGCGCGGCGGAGTAGAGCTGCTCGAGATACGGCATGACGTCGCGCTCGAATCGCTCGCTTCGCTGCTCCAGCGTCTCCGCGCCTGTCGCGGGCACCGGACCCACCCCCCTAAGATCACCGGTGGCCGGCTGTGGCGGAACACCGTACTCAGGGGAGGATACCCGCTGGCCGCTGACCTGTTGGTCGGCGGGCCGGGGTTCTACCAATGTGAGCATGCTCGTCGCAACACGCCCGCGCTCTTGTCTGTTCCCGCAAGATAGAAGGTACGAAGGACCCGGTGCGGGGAACGTCCATACGTACCGGCTGGTAGCCCTTTTTCCGGAACCCAGGAGTCGCGTGTGCTGCCCATTCCGGCCGAGGAACTGAACGGCTCAGGGACGCTCGGGCCGTACTGGACCTTCTACCGCGCCGTCGCCGCCGAACAACTGAACCGATGGCTCCCAGGCGAACCCTCGGTGATCCTCGATCTCTCCGGCGGCCGCGGGCGATGGTCCGGCCAGGCGGCCAGGGCGGGGCACCGGGTGATCGAGGTGCTCGACTTCCGCAGGACCCTGGACGGGCAGTCGCGATTGCGGGACGCCGACCTGGTGCGTCATGTACGCGCCGACGATCTGGCGTTCCTGCCCGACGCGAGCGTGGACGCGGTGCTCGCGGAGGAGCGGGTGATGTCGATCGAGCTGATGGCGGAGTCGGCGATGAACGACGTGGCCAGGGTGTTGCGGCCGGGCGGGCGGGCGCTGGTGTGCGTCGACTCGCTGGTGCTGGGCATGGCGATCCTGGCCGAGCAGGAGCAGTGGCAGCATCTGCGGCAGACCGGCGAGGTCATGCTCGTGCCGTGGCCGGACGGCAGCATCACACGGTGCTTCAGCAGCGGGCAGTTGCGCGAGCTGCTGATGGGCGCCGGGCTCGAGGTGGAGTGGATGCGTCCGCGCACGGTGCTGTCGCCGTCCACGGTGGACCACGTGCTGGGGTCCGACACGCGTTCCCTGACCTGGCTGGTACGCACGGAGCTCGAGGCCCACCCCGACGACGACGACACGGTCGGCATCCATCTGGTGGCCAGCGCCCGCAAGAGCTGAGCCGCCGTTCTTCGTGGCCGGCGGCGTGCATGCTCTCTAGCGGCGGCGCTCTCGCTTGCCCTGGCACTGCACGCATCGCGCCGCCTCGGGCCGCGCTTCGAGCCGGCCCTCGGGGACCGGCCTGCCGCAGTCGACGCAGTGGCCGTACACGCCTTCCTCGACGCGTTTGATCGCCTCGATCACCGCGCGCCGCTGTGCGGTGGCCACGGTCAGCATGGCCTGCGCGCCGTCGGCGTCGGTCAGATCGGAGCCCGCGTCGGCCGCCGAGTGCTCGCGTACGGCGACGGGGTCGCCCTGCAGGACCCCAATCGAGCGGTCCAGTTCCACGAGCATGTCTTCCAGCCGCTCACGAGCGGTCGTGACGTCCACGAATCCGCACCTCCGGGTAAAGAGGGCAGCCCGCGGCGAGAACTCCCCGGTTGTCCCGCCCGGTGCAATTAGGGGGTTTTATGGCGGTGACACCGAGTGAACGGTTGCATCGCTTTCCTCACCGGATGCCCACTTACCGCGCTTCTTACACCTTTAGAAAAGCGCGGTTTCCTCTTCGTCAGGTAGGGGTTTGATGAGGTCCGGGCCATTGTTTCTGACGTTGTTGACATCAGTGGAGACCGGATACGCGGTGAGCCGTCCCTGCTCGGCGGGCACCAGCAGCCCGGAGGCCTGCTCGATGTCGGTGACCTTGGGGTCGAGCCACTCGGCCCAGCGCTCCCGCTCGATCATCATCGGCATCCTGTCGTGGATTCGGCCGAGCTGATCCTCCGCGTCGGTGGTGATGACGGTGCAGGTCACCAGCCACTTGAGCGGGTCGTCGTCGGCCCGCGACGGGTCCTTCCAGAACTCGTACAGGCCCGCCATGGCCAGCACCCCGCCGTCCTCGGGATGGATGAAGTACGGCTGCTTCTTCTTCTTTTCGCCTTCGACGGGCATCCATTCGAAGTAGCCGTCGGCCGGGAGCAGGCACCGGCGCTTGGCGAACGCCTGGCGGAACGACGGCTTCTCGGCCACCGTCTCGATCCTGGCGTTGATCAGCCGAGATCCGATCGACGGGTCCTTGGCCCAGGCGGGCACCAGGCCCCATTTCACGATCCTGAGCTGCCGTACCGCGCGTTCGGCCTCTTTGGGTACGCGGCTCAGCACGGCGTAGACGTTCTTGGTCGGCGCGACGTTGTAGTCGGCGCCGAGCTCCTTGTCGGGGTCGCCGTCGAGCTCGACCTGGAACTCTTCCAGCAGCTCGTGCTTCTTGCGCGCCGAGGCGTATCTACCGCACATGTCCCCACATTGCCACGTACGGCTTTCGCCCGCATGCTTGCCTGGGCCCCGCGCGTCCCGACACGGCGTGATCCCCGCGCGTCCGCGCACGCCGTTATCCTTGCGTATCGGGGGCGCGCCGTTATCCACAGCCCCCCACCACCACGGAGTCGTTATCCACAGGCTGCGAGCCGCCCCCACCACGCCCAGTAGTCTTTGACCATGCCCGCTCCGCACTGGCCCGCACCCACGGCGACCGCCCCGGTCACCGCCACCGTCTCACTGCCCGGCTCCAAGTCGGTGACCAACCGCGCGCTCCTCCTCGCCGCCCTCGCCGACGGCCCGGGGACCGTGCGCCGGGCGCTGCGCAGCCGCGACGCGGACCTGATGGTGTCGGCGCTGCGGGCGCTGGGCACCACGCTGGTGGCGTCGAACGAGACGGCCGAGGGGGTCGACTGGCACGTGACGCCGGGTCCGATCCGCGGTGGCGCCGGCATCGACGCCGGGCTGGCGGGCACGGTCATGCGTTTCGTCCCGCCGATGGCCGCCCTGGCCGACGGCCCGGTCTACTTCGACGGCGACCCGCACGCCCGCAAGCGCCCGATGGGCCCCATCCTGGACGCCCTGCGGATGCTGGGGGCGCGGGTCGACAACGACGCGCTGCCGTTCACGATCAGCGGGCCTCTGGCGGGCGGCGAGGTCACGCTCGACGCGTCGGGTTCGTCGCAGTTCGTCTCGGGCCTGCTGCTGACGGCGGCGCGGTTCGAGAAGGGCGTCACGATCCGCCACGTGGGCCCGCCGGTGCCCTCGCAGCCGCACATCGAGATGACCGTGCAGATGCTCAGGGCGGCGGGCGTCACGGTGGACGACAGGGAGCGCGACGTGTGGCGCGTCGAGCCGGGTCCGATCGCGGCCAGGGACATGACGGTGGAGCCCGACCTGTCCAACGCGGCCCCGTTCCTGGCCGCGGCACTGGTCACGGGCGGCACGGTCACGATCCCGGCCTGGCCCGTGAGCACCACCCAGCCAGGCGACGCGCTGCGCGGCCTCCTGACCACCATGGGCGCCACGGTCACCCGCCAGACCGACACCGACCTGGTCCTCACCGGCACGGGCGAAATTTCCGGCATCGACGCCGACCTCCGCGACGTAGGCGAGTTGACCCCGACGATCGCCGCCCTGGCCGCGCTCGCCACCACGCCGAGCCGCATCCGGGGCGTGGGTCACCTGCGCGGCCACGAGACCGACCGCCTGGCCGCGCTCGCCACCGAGATCAACCGCCTCGGCGGCGACGCGGAGGAGACCGACGACGGCCTCATCATCCGCCCCCGCCCGCTGCACGGCGGCACCTTCCACAGCTACGACGACCACCGCATGGCCACGGCCGGAGCCGTGATCGGCCTCGCGGTGCCCGGCGTGGAGGTGGAAAATATCGCGACGACCGCCAAGACCCTTCCAGAGTTCGTGCAGATGTGGACGGCGATGCTGGAAGCCCGATGACCGGAGTTCGTCCAGGCGGGGGCGGCGAGGTTCCCGGCCCGGCGATCGCGCACCGACACCCGGTGGCACCGGCTGGTTTCATGGGGGAAGCGCCGGGAACGTCGGAAATGGGCGGCGTGTGCTGACACGCTGCTCGCATGGCGACGAAGAGGCTCAACCGCACGTCGTCGGCCGAAGCATGAGTAACACCAGCAATGCCGGACAAGCCCGGTCACCCATAGCACCGAACAAGCCTGGCCGTCTATCGCCAGGCGCCGCACCCCGTAGCCCAGGCGAGCCCGGACGGTTCGTGTCATCACCGATGTCACCCAACGCCCACCGATAAGCACCCACGAGAGGAAAGCAAGCGCATGGGAGCAGACCGCTGAGGAAGCGGGAATACGACGAGGACGACGTACGGGTCAGGCCGGGCAAGGGTTCCAGGCCGCGGACCCGGATCCGTCCTGCGCATGAGGACGCCGTCGAAGGCTTCGTGGTGGCCGTGGACCGGGGCCGCTACACGACGCTGGTCGAGCCGGAGCATCCCAAGGGCTCGGCCCAGAAGCGCAAGCAGCCGCAGCGCCGCCTGGTGGTGGCCATGAAGGCCCGTGAGCTGGGCCGTAAGGGCATCGTGGTGGGTGACAGGGTGGCCCTGGTCGGGGACGTCTCCGGCCGGCCCGACACGCTGGCCAGAGTCGTACGCGTGGAGCCCCGCACCTCCATGCTGCGCCGCTCGGCCGACGACACCGAAGACACCGACGGCATCGAACGCCCGGTCGTGGCCAACGCCGACCAGCTCGTCATCGTGACCGCCCTGGCCGATCCGCCGCCCCGCCCCCGCATGATCGACAGAATCCTGGTGGCGGCGTTCGACGCCGAGATCGACACCCTGCTCTGCCTCACCAAGTCCGACCTCGCCCCACCGGACGACCTGGTGGCCCTGTACGAGCCCCTGGGGGTCGCGCATGTCGTCGTACACAAGGGCGGCTCGCTGGAGGAGCTCCGCGACCACCTGACCGGCCGCCTCAGCGTCCTGGTGGGCCACTCGGGCGTCGGCAAGTCCACCCTGGTCAACGCCCTGGTCCCCGATGCCAACCGCGCCGTCGCCCAGGTCAACGCGGTGACCGGCCGCGGCCGCCACACCTCCACCTCGGCCGTCGCCCTGGAGCTGCCGGACAGCGGCTGGATCATCGACACGCCCGGGGTCCGCAGCTTCGGCCTGGCGCACGTGTCGGTGGAGACGGTCCTGGCCGCGTTCCCGGACCTGGTGGAAGGCACGGTCAACTGCCCGAAGGGCTGCGCCCACCTGGACGAGAGCTGCGCGCTGGACGCCTGGGTGGCCGCAGGCAACGCCGACCCGGCCCGCCTCGAATCCCTCCGCCGCCTCCTGTCCAGCCGCGAGGGCACCATCGACGACTCGGCGGCGGTCAGGGACGATTCGGGCGGAGGGTCCACGTGACGGTCGCCGTGGTGGGCAGCGGCACCGCCCGGCCGAAGGCGGACAACACCGCGGCCCCGGACTCGGCCAGCGTGAAAAGCGCACCCGCAACATGATTGTGCAAATCATCCCGATGGGGCAGGCGACAGATGGCAGGCCCGTCATCAACCGAGTCAAACGGAATACCCAAAGTGCGGGCAAAAGGGACAAACCGAAGAAGTAGGCCGCCGACATCTGGCGACATGAGGGACATGCTACTGGTGAGTAGCAGAAACAGGAGTTACCAGAAAAGGGCCGTTGGTGACTGATATTCGGTATACCCGACAAGGTAGCGTGGGCGATCGTGCAGGGATATAACGATGATCTTCGCCTCGCGCATGTCATGGCGGACGCCGCCGATGACATGACCATGCGGCGGTTCAAGGCGGTCGACCTCAAGGTCGACACCAAGCCCGATCTGACCCCGGTCAGTGACGCCGACCGCGCGGTGGAGGAGGCCATCCGGGGCACGCTGCGCCGCGCCCGGCCGCGCGACGCGGTCGTGGGGGAGGAGTTCGGCAAGACCGGGTGGGGCGCCCGGTCGTGGATCATCGACCCCATCGACGGCACCAAGAACTACGTACGCGGCGTACCCGTGTGGGCGACGCTGATCGCCCTCATGGAATACGGCAAGGTCGTCGTTGGCCTGGTCTCGGCCCCCGCGCTCGGCCGCAGGTGGTGGGCGGCGACCGAGGGCGGCGCGTGGACGGGCAAGAGCCTGACCAAGGCGTCCAGGATGCGCGTGTCCTCCGTGTCCACCCTGGAGGACGCGTCGTTCTCCTACTCCAGCTTCGGTGGGTGGGAGAAGACGGGCCGGCTCGACAACTTCCTCGACCTCAGCCGCGCCTGCTGGCGCACCAGGGCGTACGGGGATTTCTGGTCGCACATGATGGTCGCGGACGGATCGGTGGATCTGTCCGCCGAGCCCGAGTTGTCGCCGTGGGACATGGCCGCGCTCACCGTGATCGTCGAGGAGGCCGGAGGCGTCTGGACCGACGTCGCCGGGGTGCAGAGCCTGGAGGGCGGCAGCCTGGTCTGCACCAACGGCATCCTGCACGACCAGGTGCTCGACCGCCTCAACGGCACAGCTCAACGCTGACGCCGCAGCCCGGCCTCGGCCTGGATGGCGGAGGTGGCGGCGTTCAGCTCCCGTTCATCTTTGTACGTGCCATTCCCCTCCTACGTCACTCCGCCCGGCGGATTCTCGTGCCCGACCGGATCGGCGTCCCAGAAGTTCCCCCGATAGACGACGTTCTCCAGCGGCGGCCCGACCTCGAGGATGGAGGTGTTGTCGGCCCGCAGTCCGAGGTGATCGCCGTCGTGGGCCTGGTCGGCCGCTTCGTCGACGCGGAGGCCCTGCTGCTGGTCGAGACCCGGCGCGAGGAGCGCCGCAGCGGCGTGTCCGAGGAGGAGTGGTGGGGCGCCCGCGACTCCCTGTACGAGCGCCTCGACCGCTATCCCACGATCTCCCACCTGTGGACCGCGGGCGGCTGGGACCACCCGGAGGACTCCTTCGAGTTCGGCCTGCGCCGCCTCCTGGACGGCATCGAAGCCCTCATCTGCGAGCGTGACGAAACTCGTGATGAAACCTGCGAGGAATGCGCACCACGCTGGAGCCCACGACCACGGGCCGCCCTCGCGTCTACTGCTCCCGAGCCTGCCAGCAACGCGCCTACCGGAAACGCAAATCGAGCTAGAGCGCCAGCACCCGCCGCACCGCGTTCATCAAGCTGTCACGATAGCCACCCCCGAACAACACCACATGAACGAGCAGCGGATGCAACTGGTGCAACGGCACCCGCTCCCGCCACCCCTCCGCCGGCGGCCACTCCTCCCGATAGGCCCCCAGGACCCGATCGAGGTACGGCAACCCGAACAGCTCCAGCATGGCCAGATCCGTCTCCCGATGCCCGCCATGGGCCGCAGGATCGATCAGCACCCCGGATTCGCCGGACCACAACACGTTCCCGCTCCACAGATCCCCATGGATCCGCGCGGGCGGCTCGGGCGGCCCCGCGACCTCGGCGAACCGCTCCACGGCCCGCTCGACGGCGGCCACGTCCGGCGCGGGCAGCCGCGCCATCCGCAGGAACGGCAGCACCCGCCGCGAGCCGTAGAAGGAAGGCCAGTCGGCGGCGGCCGAATTGTCCATGGGCAACTCGGCGATGAACCCCGGCCACGGCGCCCCGAAGGCCGCCGCCCCGGCCCGATGCATGGTGGCCAGCGAACGCCCGAACCGCTCGGCGGCCGCGGCGGTCGGCGGCTCCTGGCGTACCCATGACAGGACGAGCCGGTCCGCACCGACCTCGACCACCTCGGGCACCGCGATCGCCTCGCCGAGCCACCGCAGCCCGGCCGCCTCCGACGCGAAGACGCCGGAGGCGGCGGCGCCGGTCTTCGCGAACACCTCGCGCCCGTCGTCCAGCACGCCCCGCTGCAGCCGCCACCCGTGCGACGAGCCCAGGTCCCTAATCGATCTCATCGGCGACGTGCTTGGCCACGCCCTCGGAGGCCGCCTCGACCATCGCGAGCACCTCCTCGAACCCCTCGCGCCCCCCGTAGTACGGATCGGGCACCTCCGCGTCGTCCGGCGCCGCCGGGTCGAACGAGCGGAACAACCGCACCTCCACCCCGAACGGCGCCAGCCGCCGCAGGTTGACCAGATTGTCGCGGTCCATGGCGAGCACCAGGTCGTAGCGGTGGAACCAGTCTCCGGTGAACTGCCTGGCCCGGTGCGCGGAGCCGTCGTAGCCGTTCTGGGTGAGGATGGCCAGCGCCCGCTCGTCCATGGGATCGCCCACGTGCCACCCGCCCGTTCCCGCGCTTTCGACGGTGACCCGGTCGCCCAGACCGCGGTCGTCGAGCGTCTGACGGAGGACGGCCTCCGCCATCGGCGATCGGCAGATGTTCCCCATGCACACCAGGCAAACGCGATAAGTCATACCACCCATCATGAGGGTGACCAGGCGCGTTCACCGAACGTTCACCCTCGGTAGGGGGTCTGAGTCACCTTTGCTGCATAGCTTCATGGCGACTAAGGACCAAGTGGGAGGAACCCAACCGTGAAGTATGCAAGCCGGCTCGCCGCCGTAGCCGTCGTCGGCGCGCTCTCGCTCGCTGCGTGCGGCACAGACAACAACAACGCCCCCGCAGGTGGCAGCACGAGCTCCGCCTCCGCCCCCGCGGGCAATGATGCTGGTCTGAGTGGCACGATCAACGCCGCGGGCTCCTCTGCCCAGGCAAACGCGATCACCGAGTGGACGAAGAACTTCACGGCCACTAACCCCGGTGTCACCCTGAACTACCAGCCCAGCGGCTCCGGCGCCGGTGTGCAGGCGTTCATTCAGGGCACGGTGGCCTTCGCCGGCTCCGACTCGGCGCTGAAGGAAGACGAGCCGGCCCAGGCCGACGCCCGCTGCAAGACCGGCAAGGCCATCAACATCCCGATGGTCACCGGCCCGGTCGCGGTCGTCTACAACCTGCCCGGGGTCGAGGGCCTGCAGCTGTCGCCCAAGACGATCGGCGGCATCTTCAACAGCAAGATCACCAAGTGGGACGACGCCGCCATCAAGGCCGACAACCCCGACGCCAAGCTGCCGTCCACGCCGATCCAGGCCTTCCACCGCTCGGACGAGTCGGGCACCAGCGACAACTTCACCAAGTTCATGGTGGCCACCGCCGGCTGGCCCTACGAGGCCGCCAAGGCGTGGCCCGCCGAGGCCAAGGGCCAGGGCTCCAAGGGCTCCGACGGCATCGCCTCCTCGGTCAAGGACACCGAGGGCGCGATCAGCTATGTCGAGCTCTCGTTCGCCGAGAACTCCCAGCTCCAGAAGGCCAAGGTGGCCAACGGCGCCGGCGAGTTCGTCGAGCTGAACGCCGACAGCGCGGCCAAGACGGTCGAGACCGCCGAGGTCAAGGGCGCCGGCAACGACCTCGCCCTGTCGATCGACTACGCCACCAAGACCGCGGGTGCCTACCCCATCGTGCTGGTGACGTACGAGATCACCTGTGAGAAGGGCCTGTCGGCCGAGGAGTCGAAGCTGGTCAAGGGCTTCCTCACCTACACCGCCAGCGACGAGGGCCAGGCCGCGCTGAAGGAGCTGGGCTACGCGCCGCTGGCCGGCACCCTGCTCACCAAGGTTCGCTCCGCTGTCGAGGCGATCTCCTAACTGCCCATGACGACAAACCTGCGTACCCGTGATGGCGGGCCGGCCACGGGCCGGTCCGCCTCGCGGCGCACCCATGGTGAAGGGCTCTTCCGCTTCGTCTCCACCGCGGCGGGCGTCGTGCTGCTGGCGATCATGGCGGCCATCGCCGTGTTCCTCATCAGCGAGGCCATACCCGCCCTCCAGGCGAACAAGGGCTCCTTCTTCGGGGATCTGATCTGGGAGCCCAACAGCAGCCAGGTGTTCGGGATCGGCGCCCTGGCGTTCGGCACCGTGCTCAGCTCCGCGCTCGCGCTGGTCATCGCCACCCCGATCGCGGTCGGCGTGGCGCTGTTCATCTCCCATTACGCGCCCCGCCGCCTGGCCGCGCCGCTCGGCTACCTGATCGACCTGCTGGCCGCCGTGCCCAGCGTGGTCTACGGCCTGTGGGGCATCACGTTCCTGGTGCCGCTGCTCAGGACGCCGTCGCAGTGGCTGAACGAGAACCTCGGCTGGTTCCCGTTGTTCGGGGGCGAGGGCGCCATCGGCGGCAAGACCATGATCGCGGGCTCGATCGTACTGGCGATCATGATCCTGCCGATCATCGCGGCCATCTCGCGCGAGGTCTTCCTGCAGGCCCCGAAGATGAACGAGGAGGCCGCGCTCGCGCTCGGCGCCACCCGCTGGGAAATGATCAGGATGGCGGTGCTGCCGTTCGGCCGCCCCGGCGTCATCAGCGCCGCGATGCTCGGCCTCGGCCGGGCCATGGGCGAGACCATCGCGGTCGCGCTGATCTTCCCCGCGACTTTCGACATCAGCTTCCAGATCCTGACCCCCCACGCCAACAGCATCGCCGCCAACATCGCCAACGGCTTCGGCGAGGCCACCCAGATCGGCCGCGGCGCGCTGATCGCCTCCGGCCTGGTGCTGTTCGTCATCACGTTGCTGGTCAACACGGGCGCCCGCCTGATCATCAACCGCCGCAAGGAATACGCGAGGGCCGGCGCATGACAGGAATCCAGCACATCTCGTCCGGGCGCCGGATCAAGGACCGGTTCGTCCAGGGCCTGGTCTACCTGGCGTTCGCGCTGGCCGTGGTGCCGCTCATCTCGGTGCTCTGGCTGGTCATCTCCAACGGCCTGGCCCGCTTCGACCTGGAGTTCCTCACGCACTCGATGCGCGGCATCGGCGCCAGGGACGTGGGCGGCGGCGCGTACCACGCGATCATCGGAACGCTGGAGCAGGTCCTGCTCGCCTCGGTCATCTCGGTCCCGATCGGCCTGTTCACCGCGATCTACCTGGTCGAATACGGCAACGGCGGCCGCCTGAGCCGCGCCATCAGCTTCTTCGTGGACGTCATGACCGGCGTCCCTTCCGTCGTTGCCGGCCTGTTCGTCTTCGCGTTCTGGATCCTGTTCCTCGGCTTCAAGTTCTCCGGCTGGGCGGGCGCGGTCGCCCTGTCGATCCTGATGATGCCGACCGTGGTCAGATCGGCCGAGGAAATGCTTCGGCTAGTGCCCAACGACCTGCGCGAAGCCTCGTACGCGCTGGGTGTGGCCAAGTGGCGCACGATCATGAAGGTCGTGTTGCCGACGGCGTTCACCGGCATCGTCACCGGCGTCATGCTGGCCGTCGCCAGGGTCGCCGGCGAGACCGCACCGCTGCTGATGACGGTGTTCTTCACCGACTCCATCAACAGCGACCCGTTCACCGGACCGCAGATGGGTCTCCCGCTCTTCGTCTTCGACCAGGCGGCCCGGCCCAACGACACGGCCATCGACCGCGCGTGGACCGGAGCCCTCACGCTCATCCTGATCGTCATGCTGCTCAACCTGGTGGCGCGCCTGATCGCCTGGTGGCGCTCGCCCGCCAGGGGCCGATAGGGGGTAAACGCCACAATGTCCAAGCAGATCCAAGTTTCGGGTCTCGACGCGTACTACGGGTCGCACAAGGCGATCGAGGACGTGTCGATGACCATCGAGCCCCGTTCGATCACCGCGTTCATCGGCCCGTCCGGGTGCGGCAAGTCGACGTTCCTGCGCACGCTCAACCGCATGCACGAGGTGATCCCCGGCGCACGCGTGGAAGGCAAGGTGCTGCTCGACGGCGACGACCTGTACGCCCCCACCGTCGAGCCCGTCTCCGTACGCCGCATGATCGGCATGGTCTTCCAGCGCCCCAACCCGTTCCCCACGATGTCGATCTACGAGAACGTGGCCGCCGGGCTCAAGCTCAACGGCCGCATCGGCAAGTCGCAGCTCGACGGCGTGGTCGAGGAGTCGCTGAAGGGCGCCAACCTCTGGAACGAGGTCAAGGACCGCCTCAGCAAGCCCGGCGCGGGCCTGTCCGGCGGTCAGCAGCAGCGGCTCTGCATCGCCCGGGCCATCGCGGTCAGGCCGCAGGTGCTGCTGATGGACGAGCCGTGCTCGGCGCTCGACCCGATCTCCACGCTGGCCATCGAGGACCTGATGGCCAAGCTGAAGGACGAATACACGATCGTCATCGTCACCCACAACATGCAGCAGGCCGCCCGCGTGAGTGACAGGACCGCGTTCTTCAACCTCGCCGAACAGGGCAAGCCCGGCAAGGTCGTCGAGATGGACGAGACGTCCCGCATGTTCACCAACCCAACCCAGAAGGCGACGGAGGACTACATCACTGGGCGCTTCGGCTGATGACGCGACAGCAGGCGGCATCCACGATGAACGGGGACACGAGGACCAAGCCCGTACTGCTCATCGCCGACCCCGACGACACTGTGGTGGAGGAGCTGGCCGCAGCCCTCGAACGCGAGGGCGTGGCCGTCACAGGAGTCCCTGACGGCGCTCAGGGGCTCCTGCAGGCGGGGGCCCTGCAGCCGGACGTGGTGCTGGTCTCGGCCACGCTCCCGGTCATCGACGCGGTCGACTTCGTCCGCGCGGTACGCCTCGCGCGGGCCGTACCCGTGCTGCTCGGCGTCGGCGAGGGCCACGCCGAGCAGGCGGTACGCGCGCTCGCCGCGGGCGCGGCGGCCTGCGTGGCCCGGCCCTACCGGGTGCCCGAGTTGTTGCCGTTCATCCAGGCGGCCTCGCCCGAGTCACGCAAGGTGCTGGCCGTGGGCGGGGTCGAGCTGGACGTACAGGCGTACCAGGTGCGCGTGGGCGGCCGGGCCGTCCACCTGCCGCTGCGGGAGTTCGAGCTGCTGCAGTATCTGATGCGCAACGCCGACCGCACGGTCACCCGCGAGCAGATCATGCGCCACGTGTGGCACGCCGCGGCGACCACCTCGACGAACACGATCGCGGTGCACGTCAAACGCCTGCGCGCGCGGCTGGGCGACGAGGACGACCAGCTCATCCAGACGGTACGCGGGGTGGGCTACCGGCTCGTCACGCCGAGCATTTCCGGAACGACTGCATAATCCTCTTGATCATCCCTTCGACGGTCGCTATGCCGTACCCCACCTCGGGACTCCCCTCGGTGAGTACGGCAATGGCGTAGTCGTGGCCGTCGCCCCGGACCAGGCCCACGCTGATCGTGGCCCAGCGCTTGGTCGAGACCCGCTTGAGCCAGCCGTTCTTCAGCGCCACGCGGTCACCTTCGCACGCGGCGGCGCTGACGCCCCAGTCCTGGCCGTCGACGACCTCGCCCATGAGCTTGAGCACCTGCTCGCGTTCCTTCTTCTTGAGCGGGCTCTTCCCGGACACGAGCGCCTTCATGAGGCGGATCTGGTCTTCCGCGGACGTTCGGGTGATGCCCCAGCAATACAGGTCCACACAGTCGCCTGGAACGCCCTGAGTGTGCTTCAGGCCGAACCTCTGCCCCGCCTTGGTGAAACCTGTCGCGCCCCCGATCCGGAGCCAGAGGCGGTCCGCGGCGTGATTGTCGCTGTAGCGGATCATCAGCTCGGCATCGTGCTTGACGTTCGCGGGGAGCTTCTTCCAGGGAGTCGTGAGCAGCAGCGCCATGAGAATCTGCACCTTTGCGGAGCTGGCCGTGATCATGTGCTCGCCGGGGTGATAACGGTAGAGCCGCCCGGTCGTCAGATCCTTGACCATGGCGGTGACCGGCCCGGGACGGCTCGCCAGATAACGATCGAGCCGCTTACCGATCTCCTTGTCCGGGATCTTCGGAAGGGCCTCCACACCCGCGCTCTCCTCGATCCTCCCCCACGGCACCTGCCCGACCTCTGATGCGGTCGCCAGCTGCCGCGCGACAGGGACCGGCACAGGCACGGCGGTCTGAAGCCGACCGGGAACGGTCCGAGGCGCCGAGACCAGCGGCAGGACCAGGGCGAGCGCGATGACCACCCGTGGTATCGCCTTCCCCGAGCCCGCGATCACCCAAGCATTATCACGAAAAATCCAGACACGCCGCTAGACGCTGGTGGCGACCAGTTTCGCGATCGAATCGTCGTCACACGTGTCCCAGAAGCCCCCCACGACGTCTTCCAGGTGCTGGAGCGACTCGGCCCGGAACAACACATCCTGATATTTCGTGATGTCGTAGTGCGTCGTGCCCATAGCGGTCAGCTCCAGCGACCGGATGTCCATCCCGCGAAACTCCTCGATCTCCCCGTACGACGACAGGATCCCCGCCCCGTACGCCTTGAGCTCGCCGCCTTCCGCCATCACCCCGAACTCCATGGTGAACCAGAACACCTTCGACACGAACTCCAACGCCGCCTCCCCCTCGACCCGCCGCGCGGCCTGCCCGGCCAGGCGGTAAAGGGCGGCGTACCGGGGGTTCGCCAGCGCGTTGGCATGCCCGATCACCTCGTGGATGACATCGGGCTCCGGCGTGTAGAAGGGCATGGAATGGTGCCGGATGTACTGCGTCGAGTGGAACAGCCCGTCCGCGAGCACCCCGTAGAACTCCCGCAGCGGCACCAGCCCGGCCGCAGGCAGATACCGGAACCCGGTCAGCGGCTCAAGCAGGGTGGAAACCTCTTCGAGCTGCGGAATCCGCTCCCGCGGCAACCCCAGCCGAGCCGCGCCGTCAAGATATTCGCGCGTGGCGTACTGGAGATGCTTGACCCCCAGCTCCCTGGTGACCACGGCCCACACCTCGTGCTCCCGCTCGCTGTACTCAGCAGCGGGAATGGGCGTCCCGGGCCGGTAGCCGAGCGCCAGGCGGGCGATCGCGTTGCGCCGCGCCCGATACACCGGATCCGCGAACCCCGGATGGGACGCGGACAGCTCGACCACCACCGACCCATCCTCCTGGGCCGCGACCGGGGCGAAGTACTGCGCTTCCTCAAACATGCGCTAAATGACAGCAAGTCCCGCTTTTCCTGGCAAGAGCGCGCAGCTTCCCTGCGCGATACGCTAGCTTCCGTACGGCCAAAGCATGGTTTTCTGGTCGAATCGCACAGTCTTCGGAGGGTCGTCACGTGGACGAGCTGGACGCCAGGTTGCTCGTGACCATGCGAGCCCATCCCCGCATCGGCCTGACCGAGTTGGCCCGGCTGCTGGGCGTGGCCAGGGGCACGGTGCAGGCACGGGTGGAGAAGCTGACGGCCCGAGGCGTGATCGAGGACTTCGGCCCGACCGTCTCGCCGGCGCGGGCCGGGCACCCGATCCTGGCGTTCGTCTGGTTGCAGATCGCCCAGGGCCGGCTGGGGGAGGCGGTGGAGGCGCTGCGGGCGGTACCGCAGATCCTGGAGGTCCACGGCACGAGCGGCCAGCACGACCTGCTGTGCCGGGTGGTGGCCCGGACCACCGAGCACCTCCAGGAGATCATCGCCCACATCCTGACTTCCCCGGCGGTGCAACGCACGGACAGCACGATCGCCCTGTCCACCCAGATCCCGTACCGGATCGAGCCCCTCCTGCAAAACCCGTAGAACCCCGCACGCAGGCCAGGCCCCGAAAACAGAAAAGGGGCCCGACGCGTAAGCGTCGAGCCCCTTCCCCAAACGATTGTCCGGCGGCGACCTACTCTCCCACACCCTCCCGAGTGCAGTACCATCGGCGCAGAGAAGCTTAACT
>NZ_JBICRM010000052.1:0-47940 GCF_043197025.1 Nonomuraea marmarensis | reverse complement strand
CACGGCCTGTCGGCCTTCGACGCGATCCACCGCGCCTTCACCGGCAACCTGTGGATGCCGCCCGTCGCACTCGACGCCTGATCAGCTCGTATCACGCAACGTCACAGATCCTTCTGATTGCTTACCCTCGAACACTGTCCGCGACATCGCCTCACCCAGGATCTCCCGGCTTCGGCCCCGAACGTCCTTAGCAGGCCGATCGGCGTCGGATGAAAGGAAACGGTGCATGAGCAGGCTCACCCGTACTGTCGCCACTCTCGCCTTGACCTGCGCGTTCGTCGTTGCTTGCAGCAATTCTGACAATCAACAGCAGACATCGACTTCTAGCATTAAACCACTAGAAAAGGTGACTTATCTGACCTCGTTCGGCAACTTCGGGCGAGACGCGTACGCCTGGGTCGCGAAGGACAAGGGGTTCTTCCGTGAGGTCGGCCTTGACGTGGACATCAAGCCCGGGAGCGGTACGGGCGACAACATTTCGAAGATCGAGGCCGGAGCTGCGATGTTCACCCCGGTCGACCTCACCGGCCTCCTGCTGGCGCGTGGCAACGGCGGCGCTGAGAGCATCGTCGTGGTGGCCGGAATCCAGCAGCGCACCATGGCCGCGCTCATCAGCCTCCAAGGCAACGGGATCGCCACGCCGAAGGACCTGGAGGGCAAGACACTCGCCGACAGCCCGGGTTCGGTGGTGCGCAACCTCTTCCCCACCTACGCCAAGCTGGCGGGCATCGACGCGACGAAGGTCACCTGGGTCAACGGCGCACCCGCGAACCTCATCGGCCTGCTGGCCAGCGGCAGCGTGGCGGGCATCGGTCAGTTCGTGGTGGGCGAGCCGACGGTGGAGTCGGTGGCCAAGGGCAGGCAGGCGGTCGTGCTTCCCTACAGCGATGTGATGAGTGATCTCTACGGCAACGCGTTGGTCACCACGACCAAGATTGCCCGGGAGCAGCCGGACCTGGCCAAGCGTTTCATCGCGGCCCTGATGAAGGGGCTCGTCCACAGCATCGACAACCCAGACGAGACCGGCCGAATCCTCCAGAAGAACGTCCCAGCATCGGTGGCCGCCCCCGCTGCCGCCGAATGCACCCTGATGAGTGCTTTCGTCCGGCCGGAGGGCTCGGGCGACGTGGTTGGCACGATCGATACGAAGCGAGTCGCCCGCAGCATCGAGCTTCTCCAGGACGCCGACGCCATGCCGGCCGGGCTGACCCCCGACCAGCTCATCAGCGCAGACCTGACACCGAAGCCCTGACCGGACGAGGAGCAGGTGACATGGCCGAGGCGGGCGACTCCCGACCCGCGAGACGTGTCGTTCCCAACGGGCGCGCGACGGTCATGGCGGTGGGCTGGCCCGCTCTCGGGCTCGCGGTCGCGATCGGCGGCTGGTGGGTGGTCACTTCGGCGTTCCCCCTCGTCCATCCGGCGGTGCTGCCACCGCCCGCCGAGGTCCTGGCCGCTTTCCAGGTGAAGTCGGCGGAACTGCTCGGCGGACTGACCACGACAACGCTGGAGACGGTGGCCGGCTTCCTGATCTCGGTGGTCGCCGGAGTGCTGATCGGGCTGCTTCTGGCCGCCTCGCGGGCGGCCGAGCGGATGTTTTCCCCGCTGCTGGTGGCGATCAACGCGGTGCCGAAGATCGCGCTCGGGCCGCTGCTGGTCGTCTCACTCGGCTGGGGGCAGCGGCCGATCCTGACCATGGTTTTCCTGCTCTCTTTCTTTCCGATCGTGCTCTCCACCGCGACCGGCCTGACCACGACGCCCGCCGAACTCGCCGAACTGGCCCGATCCCTGGACGCCTCGCGCTGGCAGACCTTCCGCAAGGTACGACTGCCGGCCGCACTGCCGCACATCTTCGTCGGGCTGAAGGTCGCCATGCCGCTGGCCGCGATCGGCGCTGTGATCGGCGAGTTCCAGGCCGGCGAGGGCGGCCTCGGCTACCAGATCGTCCAGTACAGCGGAATCGCCGACAGCGCCACCGCCTGGGCGGCGATCACCCTGGTGGGAACGATGAGTGTCGCGCTCTACTCCGCCCTTGTGCTGGTCGAGCGACTGGCGTTGCCCTGGGTACGGGAAACCACGTCGGAGCGCTGACCTTCATAGCGCAGGCTCCTTCGTACCGTGCTGGACGAATATGCCGGTCATTACCATCGGCACAGGCCACACCGCTCTCTCCGCCTCCGGGCTCCCACCGATGATGACTCCGGTGTGATCCCGCTGCCGATGGGCAGGATCGAGCGCCGTCAAGTCCTCGGCGGGCTGATCAGCGAGTATCAGCGAGTCGGCTGACTTATTTGCGCGAGTTGCGCCCTCTTGTACAGCCGCGTGGCGACTATCGCGTCTGGCATGAGACCCTCCTTGGTTGTCAGGAGCGGTGGATGATGATGTCGCCGTAGGCGGTGTGGGCCTGCACCTCGACGGTCTTGTCGGACTGCGCGGGGCTGTCGCTGGAGTCCAGGGAGACGTCCACGGTGCCGTACTGCGAGCTCACGTCCAGCCAGGCGGAGGTGCCTTCGGGAATCCCGAGCTCCAGCCCGCCGCCGGTGGTCTCCAGGACGACCGAGCCGGAGGCCACCTCGCCGATCCGGAGGCTGCCGTAGGCGGTCTTGGCGGCCACGCCGGACAGGGCACGATCGACGGTGATGTCGCCGTACGCTGAGTTCAGCCGCAGCTCGCCGGTGGCCTCGCCGAGGGTGAGCTGACCGTGGGAGGTCTTGACCACCGCCGTGCCCTGGATCTCACCGATGCGGATGTCGCCGTGGGTGTTGGTGACCTCGGCGTGCCCGGCCGCGCGGGTCACCGAGATGTCGCCGTGAGTGGAGCTCAGTCGCAGCCTGCCGGCCTGCTCGACCCGGATGTCGCCGTAGGAGGTGGTGAATCTCACCTCATCGAGGCTGCCCCGGCAGTGCAGGCTCGCCGCCGCGTTGGCGTCGAGGCGGGATCCCGCGGGCAGGTCGATCGTCACGTCGACCGAGCCGCCCGAGTCGAGCAGCGAACGGAGCCACTGCGCGGGCGCCTCCACCAGCTTGTCGAGTGAGCCGCCCCACCCGGGCGTCGGCGCGGCAGGCTTCTTGGCCGCCTTCACCAGCAGCCTGCCGCCGGCGTAGTCGATCTGGGCCCGCTCGGCGGCCTGCACGCCGGTGTCGTCGAACTCGTCGCTCGCGCGTACCTCGACGACGGTGTCGGTGCGATCGCTCGCGTTGATCCGGATGTTGGCGGTCGCCATGTCGATGATGACGGAGATGGGTTCAGGGGTGTCGAACGTCGGCATCGCGGTGCCCTCCTCATGGGTTCGAGCGGTCATTAGCGCACCCAGCCGGTGTAGCGCTTGCCGGTCTGCGGGGCCGCACGCGGTCCGGAGCGCCGGCTTCCCCCGGCGGGTTCGAGCGCGGCGGAAACGGCGCGGACGAGCCAGGCGTTGACCGAGAGCCCGTCCCGGGCGGCCGACTCCTCGATGCGCGGCTTGAGGTGCTCGGGGACGCGCAGCGAGATCCGCGCCGTGCCGCCCTCGTCGCCGTCCGGCGGGGGCGGCGCGGCAGGCGGCCCGGCGCCTCTCTCGGCATCCCCGGTCTCGCCCGCGGGCTCGAACGGCCGGCCGGCCGGCGGTGACGTCACGACGAAGCCGGGATCACGGCCGCGCAGGCGTACCTCGACCGAGCCTGGGGCGAGGTCGCGGGTGATCTCGTCCGCGGCCGCGGACAGGGCTTCCAGCAGGGCGAGCCGGGTGGCCGGCTCGAGCGCTGCGGCGAGCCGCTCGGCGAGCGCGCGAGCTTCCTCGCCGCCTGCTCCGGCGGCGATCGCGAGTTCGCGGCGGAGCTGATCGACATACGGCGCAAGGTCCATGACGTCACTATGGCATCACACTGGCGTCATAGCAATACCTGGTCGATGCCATGAATGACGTCACCCGGTCAATGACGGCGGGGAGGATCAAATGCCAGAGAATCCCAGCACCGCTAGGCTTTCGACGGGCCACAGCGCGTGGGGAGGTCAGCCTTGGATCGCACGGGAACCAACCTTCCCGCCGTCGGTGGGTACAACCAGACAGTCGTTCTCGACGCCATCCGCCGGCGCCCCGAGGGGATCACCCGGTCCGAACTCGCCGCCCTGACCGCCCTGAGCGGGATGACGGTGACGAAGGTCTGCCGGCGCCTTCTCGATGCCGGTCTCGTCGACGAGCACGGCACGCGCACGAGCGGCCCCGGCAAGCCGGCGGCGGTCGTCAAACTGAACCCGAGCGGCGGTTTCGCGGTCGGGGTGCACATCGATCCCGCAGTGGTGACCTACGTACTCGTCGACCTGTCCGGCACGGTTCGGGACCACTCGCGCACCGGCACACCGACCGCGGGAGACCCGAGCGCGGTCATCGACGAGATGGCGAACGCGATCGAAGCGCTCATCGCGGGTTCCGCCGTCGACAGGTCCCGCATCCTCGGTATCGGTATCGCGTCGCCCGGCCCGGTGAACGTCGACGACGGCGTGCTCTTGAACCCGCCGATGATGCCCAACTGGCATCGGGTGGCCTTACGGCGCTCGCTCGCCGAGGCGACCGGCCTGCCCGTGCTGCTGGAGAAGGATGCGACGGCCGCCGTCGTCGCCGAGCTGTGGTTCGCGGGCCCCGGCAGCAGCCGCGACTTCGCGTTCATGTACTACGGCACCGGTCTCGGCACCGGCCTGTCGGTGTCGGGCGAGGTCGTTCGCGGTATCAGCTCCAATGCGGGCGACGCGGGCCACATGACCGTCGATCCCGGCGGTCCGGTGTGCACCTGCGGCCGACGCGGCTGCGTCGGGTACATCACCGTTCCGCGAGCGCTCGTCGAACGCGCGGTGCTCGACGGCGTGCTCTCAGCAGCCGAGGCCGGCAACCTCGAAGACACGGTCGATGTGGATGCGGCGTTCAGCAGGCTGGCGACCCTCGCCGCGACCGGGAACTCCGAGGCGAGCGCAATTCTGATCGACGCCGCACGTTCTCTGGCGCGCGCGATCGTCGTGATCGTGAACCTTCTCGACATCGACGAGGTCATCTTCGGCGGGCCGTTCTGGGCGCGCATCTCCCCGGCGATACTCAATGCGCTGCCGGATGCGGTGCGCAACGATCCCGCCCTGATTGCGCCGCACCCCGTCCGGTTCGCCCAGTCCGCGATCCCCGTCGATGTCGCCGCCGTCGGGGCGGCGACTCTCGTGCTCGACAACACCTTCTCGCCCCGGCCGTCCGCCCTGCTGCTCGCGGCGGAGTGACCACATCCGACTTTGTCCTTACAAAGTGTTGCGGGCAATTTGAAAACATGATTTGCTAACCTGCCATGGCGCCCGGCGCTTGCGTCCTGTCCATTCCAACCAGAAGACATCCCGAACCCCCTTGCCCGAGGTGTCAACGTCGACCCGTCTAGCGCCGTCGCTAGTCGTTCTCTGGAAGGAAATATGAGCAACACAGTCACGCGCATCCGCCTCGCGGGTGCCGTCGTCGCCGCGGCAGCCAGTGTCGCGGTACTCGCCGCGTGCTCGTCGCCCGCTCCGTCGGGTGATGCATCCGCAGCCTCCTGTGAGCCCGCGAAGGGCAAAGTCACCCTCCAGTACTGGAACACCGTTCCGGGCATGGACCAGGTCGTCGCCCTGTGGAACAAGAAGAACCCGAACATCCAGGTTCAGACGAAGAACATCTCCAACGACCAGTACGGCACCATCGGCAACGCCCTCAAGGCGGGCAAGGCGCCGGAGCTCGCTCAGGTCGGTTACGACGAGCTCCCCAACCTGCGCACCCAGGACGCCTTCGTGGACGCCTCGGCCTGCTCGGAAGCCACCGCGGCCAAGTCGAAGTTCGTGCCGTGGACCTGGTCGCAGTCCAGCTTCGGCGACACCGGCGTGTTCGCCTTCCCGCAGGACACCGGCCCGATGGCCCTCTACGTGCGCAGCGACATCTTTAAGCAGCACGGCCTCGAGATCCCGAAGACCTGGGACGAGTACGCAGCGGATGCGCAGAAGCTGCACGACGCAGACTCCAACCTCAGCATCACGTTCTTCGACCCGAACAACGCCGAGTGGTTCAACGGACTCCTCTGGCAGAACAACGCCGAGATGTACGGTTACTCCGGCGACAAATGGCACGTCACTGTCGAATCCGACCAGAGCAAGCAGGTCGCCGAGTACTGGCAGAAGCTGATCGACGCCAAGCTCGTTCGCACCGACCTCGCCCACGGTTCGACCCCGATGTACGCCGCGTACCAGAAGAACCAGATCGCCAGCTACGTCGGCGCCGCCTGGGGCTACAGCATGTTCCGCGACAACCTGCCCGACCAGGCCGGCAAGTGGACGATCGTCCCGATGCCGACATGGGGTTCGAGCGCCGCATCCGGCGACTGGGGCGGATCCACCGTCGCGTTCATGAAGGGCAACACGCACCTGTACGAGTCGGTCAAGTTCAACTCCTGGCTGAACACCGACCCAGAAGCCCTCGCGCTGGAGAACAAGCTGGGCGGCCTCTACCCGGCAGCCACCGCCGGTTCGGCGCTTCCCGCACTCTCGCAGGGCGTCCCGTACTACAACAACGAGAAGATCTTCGACGTCTTCGCCGACTCGTCCAAGAACATCGACACCAGCTTCACCTGGGGTCCCACCCAGAAGACGGTGAACCTGGCGCTTCAGGATGCGATGGCCAAGGCGGCAGCCGGCAGCGGCAGGCTCACCGACGCACTCTCGGCAGCCCAGGCGACCGCACTGAAGTCGATGAAGGATCAGGCGATCCCGGCTGCGGCGGGCAACTGACCGCAGCATGACTGACATCGCAACCCGCGTGGTGGCAGCGGCCGGAAGCCGTCGTCGTCACAACGGCGGCGGCCCCCGGGCGGGCACCATCGCCGCGTTCCTGATCCCGTTCTTCCTCCCGTTCGTGCTGTTCTACCTGGTGCCGATCGTCTACGCGATCTGGCAGAGCTTCCTCGTCGTGCGCCGCACCGGCGGCCAGTACGGCACGTCGTACACGACCTTCGGCGGTTTCGACCAGTACGTGCAGGTGTTCCAGAACACCGAGTTCTGGGCGAGCATCGGGCGCATCGCACTGTTCGGCATCGTGCAGGTGCCGGTCATGCTGTTCGTCGCGCTGATCATGGCGCTGCTGCTCGACACTCCCCTGCTGAAGCTCAAGTCGTTCTTCCGCATCTCGGCGTTCATGCCGTATGCCGTGCCCGGCGTCATCGCCGCGATCATGTGGTCGTTCCTCTACTCGCCGCAGCTCAGCCCCATCGTCGACGTGCTGAAGGGCATCGGCCTCCAGCCCGACTTCCTCGGCCCAGGCGCCGTGCTGTGGTCGGCGGCGAACGTCTCCACCTGGCTCTGGACCGGCTACAACATGCTGATCATGTTCTCGGCACTGCAGTCGATCCCGCAGGAGCTCTACGAAGCCGCCAAGCTCGACGGTGCGAGCAACTGGGCGATCGCGTGGCAGATCAAGGTCCCGATCATCGCCCCGTCGATCATCCTCACCACGGTGTTCTCGATCATCGGCACGCTGCAGCTCTACGCCGAGCCGGCCGTGCTGCGCCAGATCTCCTCGAACATCTCGAGCACGTTCACACCGAACATGCTCGCGTATGCGGTGGCCTCCGGAAACAACTACCAGCTGGCAGCGGCGATCTCCGTGGTCATCGCCGTCATCACCTTCGTCTTGAGCTTCGGGTTCATGCGACTGACCTCGAAGAAGGCCGGACTGTGAGCAACCAGACCCTGATCCGCGAAAGCCGTGTCAGCCGCACGGCTGCCATGGCTCTGATGTTCCTCCTGGCGATCTACTTCCTGCTGCCGATCTACTTTCTGATCGTCGCGGCGACGAAACCGCAGGGTGACCTCGCCTCCACCTTCGGGCTGGCGTTCTCGCACTTCGACCTGTTCAAGAACCTGAGCACCCTGTTCGGCCGCAGCAACGGCATCTTCGGGCGGTGGGCTCTGAACAGCGTGATCTACGCGGTGCTGGGCGCGGCCGTCGGAACCCTGATCTCCGCGCTGTGCGGCTACGCGCTCGCCAAGTTCAAGTTCCGGGGCCGCGAGTTCCTGTTCTCCGTCATCCTCGGCGGCGTCCTCGTTCCCACCACCGCGCTCGCGCTCCCGCTGTTCCTGCTGTTCTCGGCGACCGGGATCGTCAACACCTACCTCGCGGTGTTCTTGCCCAGCATCGTCAGCCCGTTCGGCGTCTACCTCGCCCGCATCTTCACCGCCGCCGCCGTCCCCGAGGAGATCCTCGAGTCGGCGCGCCTGGACGGCGCCGGCGAGTTCCGCACGTTCTTCTCGGTGGCGTTCAAGCTGATGATGCCGTCGCTGGTGACCATCTTCCTGTTCCAGTTCGTCGGCATCTGGAACAACTTCTTCCTGCCGATGGTGATGCTGCAGAAGGAGTCGCTCTTCCCGATCACGCTCGGCCTCTACGAGTGGAACGGTCAGACCGCCCGTGTCTCGCTCCTTCAGGAATCCGTGATCACCGGCTCGCTGATCTCGATCGTGCCCGTGATCATCGTGTTCATCCTCCTCCAGCGGTTCTGGCGCACCGGGCTCGCCTCCGGCTCCCTCAAGTAACCACTAACAGAAGGTCCCTCGCCCTATGCAGAAGTCCGCCGTCTTCGTGCCCCATTTCCATTGGGACCGGGAATGGTATGAGCCTTTCCAGGTGTTCCGGCACCGGCTTGTCGCCGCTCTCGACACCGTGCTGGAGACGGCCGAGGCGAACGCGGACTTCCGGTTCACCGTCGACGGGCAGATGGCCGCGATCGAGGACTACCTGGAGATGCGACCGGAGAACCGCGATCGAGTCGTGGCCCTGGTCGCCGGCGGCCGGCTCGCCATCGGGCCGTGGCTCATCCTGCTCGACGAGTTCCTCTGCTCCGGCGAGACCATCGTGCGCAACCTGCAGATGGGATGGGCGGCCGCGGCGGACCTCGGTGGCTCGATGCCCATCGGCTACCTGCCGGACATGTTCGGCCACGTCGCGCAGATGCCACAGATCCTCGCGCGCGCCGGAATCGAGCATGCGGCGCTGTGGCGCGGTGTTCCCGGCTCTGTCGACGGTCACGCCTTCCGCTGGCGCGCTCCCGACGGCTCCGAAGTACGCACCGAGTTCCTCTTCGACGGCTACGACAACGGCCTCGACGTCTTGCTGGTGCCCGACCAGATCGGGCGCGCGCTCGGCGAGTACGCGGAGATGACGGTCGAGCGGTGGGGTGACGACCCGGTGCTTGCGATGGCCGGCACCGACCACAACGCGCCCGACCCGCAACTCGCGACCTGGCTGCGGCGCGCATCCGGCGACGAGCGCGTCATCACCATCGCGACGCTCGACGAGTACATCCGCGAGCACGTGCGCGACGAGGTCTCCGCCGTCGTCACCGGTGAGCTGCGCAGCCACGTGCGCGGCAACATCCTCCCGGGCGTGCTCTCCGTGCGGCTCGGGCTCAAGCAGCGAATGTCCGTCGCCGAGCGCACCATCGACCACGCGGAGCGGGTGAACGCTCTGTGGTCCCGGCGCGACGACTCGCCGTTCCTCTCGCTCGCGTGGCACAAGATCATCGAATCGACTGCGCACGACTCGGTCGTCGGCTCCGGCACCGACGAGACCTCCGATCAGGTCGAAGCGCGTCTCGCCGAAGCCACGCACACTGCGCGGGCGGTTCGGGATGCGGCCCTCGCCGAGCCCGCCGCCCTGGTGCCGAGCGACGGCTACCTGGCCGCCAACCCGCTGCCGTTCCCGCGCACGGCATTGGTCGAGGTGGATGTCGTGGCCCCGCCGGAGGGAGCCGTTCTGGTCGCGACCGCCGCCGACGGCTCGGCGCATCCCGTGCAGCTGATCTCAGAGGCCCCGACCGTGCTCAGCGACGAGCGCATGGACGCCTCGCAGCTCGAACGTGTGTTGCGCCGCATCCACCGCCGCGAGCTCTTCGGCCGTCTGATCGACCACTACGAACTCACCCCGGGGTCGCTCGTCTTCCACCTCGCCGAGGTGCCGGCCAGCGGACCGTTCGACCTGCTGATTCTGCGCCGGGAGGTCGCTGCCGCGGCCGCCGCGCATCCGGGTGAGTGGACGGTGCTGACGCTGGCGGAAGCTCGCGCGACCGCGCTTGTGCCCGTGCACGTCCCCGCCTCCGGGCTGGCAAGTTTCCGGGTCGAACCGAGCGACCAGACTGCCGCGCAGTCGACGACGTTCGCACCCGCGACGGCGACGGCCCGCGCGCTTTCGAACGGACTGGTCGAGGTCGCGATCGCCGCCGACGGCACCCTGGACGTGACCGGGGCCGACGGCACCGTGCTGCATGGAGTCGGCCGCCTCGTCGATGGCGGTGACCGCGGCGACAGTTACAACTACGCTCCGCCGGCTCAGGATGTGCTCGTGTCGGAGCCGACGGAGGTCGCCGTCGAACTCCTCGAGAACGGCCCGCTGCGTTCGAGGATGCGTGTCACCCGCGTCTACGAATGGCCCACCGCGCTCTCCTCCGAGCGCGACCTGCGCGGCGGCCAGACCGTGCCGACCCCGGTGGAGACACTCGTGGAGGTGCGCGCAGGTGAGCCGTTCGTGCACGTCTCCACGTCGTTCCTGAACCAGTCCGCCGACCACCGGCTGCGCTTCCACGTACCGCTGCCCGAGCCGGCGGCCGTGTCCGCCTCCGCCGGGCAGTTCGCCGTCACCGAGCGTGGGCTCACCGCCGAGGGCGGCTGGGGCGAATACCCGATCCCGACCTTTCCCGCGAGCTCGTTCGTGTCGGCCGGCGCCGCCAACGTACTGCTCGACCACGCCACCGAGTACGAACTCGTCGGCGACGGCTCCGAACTCGCCATCACTCTGTTGCGCGCGATCGGCTCGATCAGCGTCAACATCCATCCACTCCGTGACGAGCCCGCGGCGACCGAGATCCCCGCACCGGGCGCGCAAGATCTCGGCGTGCGCATCGGGCACCGTTTCGCCGTCGTGCCCTCGGCGACCGGCTGGCAGGGCGCGAACGCGGTCGCTCTCGCCGAAGACTTCCGCAACGACGTGCTGGTCGCCCGCGGGACCGCACCCGCCGAAGGTCAACTGCCCCCCGACGCGACCGGCGTGCAGGTCGACGGTGCGGACATCCTCGTCTCGAGCATCCGCCGCGTCGCCGACGATCGCGGTGCCGGCACCGAGGTGCGGCTGACCGCGATGAGCGACACGGGATCGACCGCCCGCGTGACCGGCGCGTTCACCGAAGCCACCACGGTCGACCTGCTCGGTCGGCCGCTCTCCGCGACGCTGGTCGCGGAGAGACTCGAACTCGCCCTCGGCCCGTGGGAGATCCGAACGGTCGTGGTCCGGTAGACAACTGCCCGCGCCATCCCAGCGCTGCTCACCACAGGTATGCGTTCTTCATCCCCTGAGATGGCCATTGCAGCTAGCTGGAATCTGCGCAACCCAACTATCTGCCATCCCAAGATGGAGGCTGGCATCGAAGACGGCAGGTGTCGGCAGCGGAATCATTAGCAGAGAAAGGAGTTCCGCCACGGAAGTAGCACGATCCAAATGAGCGCAACATATCTGTTCAACGAGATCCCGATGGATATGCCGCACCGCCGCGTGCGCCATGCCACCGCACACCCCTATCGGCAACAGGCCAGCACGCCAGTCAGGCGGAGTTGCCGGCATCACGCGGTACCAGCCGATCCCGCTGGACCACCTGTGGAAGTGATCTCGAGGGCCGCCGGCGACCGACCACGAGTGACGGTTCGCGCTCTGGACTCCATCACGAGCGAGGGAGAGCTACGCCGTAGGGCGATCCATGTGCTGCTCACCAACTGGACGGGCACCTACACGGTCCCCTCACGCACCCTCTATCCCCACCAGTGGAGCTGGGACTCCGCGTTCATCGCCGTCGGCACCGCCCGATGGTCGCCGCGCCGTGCCCGCACGGAGCTGCTGACCCTGTTCGGCGGGCAGTGGATCGACGGCCGTGTGCCTCACATCGTCTTCAACCCGGCGGTACCGCCCGATGCCTACTTTCCCGGCCCGGAGTTCTGGGGGGCGCGGGCGCCGTCCGGAGCCAGGACCTCCGGCATAGTGCAGCCTCCCGTGCACGCCATGGCCGCCTGGCGTGTCCACCTCGCCGAGCCCGACCGGGCCTTCCTACGCCGCCTCTACCCGTGGCTGGCCGCGCAGCACCGCTACCTCCGTGAGGCACGGCGGATGTCGGGCACCGACCTGGTGTCGATCGTCCATCCGTGGGAGTCGGGCATGGACAACAGCCCCGCCTGGGACGGCCCGCTCGCGGCCGTGCCCGCCCCGCCGATCGGCGAGCGGCGGCGCGACCTGGCGCACATCGTGGCGGCCGAGCGGCCGACCGACCGCGACTACGAGCGCTACATCGAGTTGGCCCGCGCCTACCGCGACGGCGGTTACACGGGCGCCACCGCGTTCGTGGTGGAGGACCCGATGTTCAACGCGGTGTACGGCGCGGCGGAGGCCGACCTGGCCCGGATCGCAGCCGTCTGCGGCGCCGATCCCACGCCGCACCTGCGCCGGGCGGAGGAGATCACTCAGGCGTTGCTGGACCGGCTCTGGGACGAAGAGAACGGCATCTTCCACGCCCGTGACGTGGTCACCGGCGAGCTCCTGCCGGCCGACAGCGTCTCCGGTCTGGTGCCGCTGATCCTTCCCGGGCTGCCCGCCGACGTCGCCGACCGGCTGATCGCCACGGCCGTCGACCGGTTCGGCCTGGGGGATCACCTGCTGCCGAGCTACCCGCCCGGCGGGCCCGCGTTCGAGCTGTCCCGCTACTGGCGCGGCCCGAGCTGGATCAACACCGCGTGGCTGGTCCTCCAAGGGCTCAGGAGCCGCGATCCCGACCTGGCCGCGAAGCTGACCGCCGGGATGATGGAGGCCGTCGCGACCGCGGGCTTCCGCGAATACTTCGACCCGATCACCAGCGAGGGGCACGGCTGCCGTGACTTCAGTTGGTCGGCCGCCCTCCTCTTGGACGTGCTCGTCCCCTCGGCGGCGCCCCCAGGGGTGGAGGACGGCCTGGACGCAGTTCTTGCGGCGCCCAGCGATCTCGACGAGGAGGCACGAAGCCTCGTCGAAGGGGACGACATCGGTGTCAAGGTGCTCACGTAGCACCTCGCCCCGCGCCTGGATCAGCCCGATCGTGATGATCCGCGGAGTCTGGGGAATGGAATCACCACCGCACAAGCGCCGATCCGCCGGCGCACCGCAACCGGCGGTGCGGCTGGTCATGACCGGCCTGGCGGATGGCGGATCGCACACGGGGCCGCAGGCGAGGCAGCAGCAAATCGGGGAGATGTGATGAAGGGGTACGACTTCGAGGGACCGGCTCTGGGACTCGGGACCCTGGTGCGTGAGGACGGCACCGCAGATCCCTCAGAGCAAATCCGGATCCCCCTGAGCACGCTGAACCGGCACGGACTGGTGGCCGGGTCCACCGGAACGGGGAAGACCAAGACCCTCCAGCTCATGGCGGAGCAGCTCTCAGCCCAGGGCGTTCCGGTCTTCCTCGCCGACATCAAGGGCGACCTGTCGGGGCTCGCATCCCCGGGCACACCCTCGGAGCGCGTCACCCGGCGTGCCGCCGAGGTGGGGCAGAGCTGGCACCCCGAGGCCTGTCCGGTGGAGTTCTTCTCCCTGGGCGGTCTGGGGGCCGGCGTCCCGCTCCGCGCCACCATGACCGCCTTCGGACCGACCCTGCTCGCGAAGGTCCTCGGGCTCAACGAGACGCAGGAGTCGTCGCTCGAGCTGATCTTCTATTTCGCCGACAAGCACGGAATGCCACTGCTGGACCTCAAGGACCTGATAGCGGTCATCCGGTACCTGACCGCCACCCCAGAGGCGCTGAGCGCGATCGGCGGGCTGGCGACGGCCACGGCGGGAGTCATCCTCCGCGCGTTGACCACGTTCGAGGCGCAGGGGGCGGAGGCGTTCTTCGGCGAGCCGGAGTTCGACGTGCGCGACCTGCTCCGGGTGACACCAGACGGCCATGGGCTGATCTCCGTTCTCGAGCTGCCCGCCGTGCAGGACCGGCCGCGGCTCTTCTCCACCTTCCTGATGTGGCTGCTCGCCGATCTCTTCGATGCGCTGCCCGAGGTGGGCGATGTCGACAAGCCGAAGCTCGTGTTCTTCTTCGACGAGGCGCATCTGCTGTTCGACGACGCGTCCAAGGCGTTCCTGCAGTCGATCACTCAGACCGTACGGCTGATCCGGTCGAAGAGTGTGGGCGTGTTCTTCGTCACCCAGACGCCGAAGGACGTGCCGGCCGATGTGCTCGCCCAGCTCGGGGCGCGCGTGCAGCACGCCTTGCGCGCTTTCACCCCCCAGGATGCCAAGGCGCTCAAGGCCACCGTGTCGACGTTCCCCAAGTCCTCCTACGACCTGGAGCGACTGCTCACCGAGCTCGGCATCGGCGAGGCCGTCGTCACGGTCCTGTCGGAGACGGGCGCGCCGACCCCGGTGGCCTGGACACGCCTGCGCGCTCCTCAGACGCTCATGGCACCGTCGAGCCCGGACGTGATCCAGGACGTCATCGCCGCCTCGCCGCTTCAGCAGAAGTACGGCACGGCGGTCGACCGCCAGTCGGCCTACGAGATCCTCTCCGCGAAGCTGGCCGAGACTGCCGCGCCCGAAGCCCCGCCGCGCAGCGAGCAGGAGCGCGAACCGGAGCAGTCCATGCTGGAAAGCGTGCTGGAGTCGAAGGAGCTCCGTTCCCTGGCACGGTCGGCGGCCTCCGCCCTCGGCAGGGAGATCACCAGATCCATCTTCGGCACCGCCCGTCGCGGGCGACGCTGATCCAAAGCGCATGGAGCCGGCCCTGTGCATGCAGGAACGTGTCGGTGACCACCGCGGCGGCCCGGTTCTCCACCGCCATCGGCGCGAGTCCCCGCCCGCAGGCGGTCGAAGATCATGCACGCGAGCGCCGCGCCGCCTGGGGGCTGTCCGAACTCTCGGCGACCTCCCGATGGCCATGCGGCAAATCCTCTTCTACCTCGGAAACCGTGGCTGTTAGCCTCCCGGGCATGTCGGCACCAGATCTCACCGCCGCGCTGGAGCGCATTCCCGGCTGGTTCTGGCCGGCAGACCAACGTCTGTTCGAGTGGTTCCTGTCGGGCAGCGCCTCGGGCAACGTCCTCGAACTCGGGACGTACCTCGGCAAGAGCGCCGTCCTGATCGGCGGGCATGTGCGGCCAGGGGAGACCTTCACTGTCTGCGACCTGTTCGAGTCGGACGCGCCCGATGGGGACAACGACGCCGAGACCAGCAGGTCGTACTCCACGCTCACCCGCCGCCAGTTCGAGCAGAACTACCTGAGCGTCCACGACAACCTGCCTGAGATCGTGCACGGGCCGACGTCGATCATCCTCGACCACGTGCAGGCGGGCACCTGCAGGTTCGTCCATGTCGACGCGTCGCACCTCTATACGCACGTCAAGGGTGACGTCCTGGCGGCGCGGGCCGTGCTCAAGGACGGCGGGATCGTCGCCTTCGACGACTACCGCAGCGAGCACACGCCGGGCGTCGCGCTCGCGGTCTGGGAGGCTGTCGCCGGCCTCGGGCTGGCGCCGATCTGCATCAGCGCGCAGAAGTTGTATGCCACCTGGGGCGATCCGGTGCCTGTCCAGCGGCGCCTGCTCGAATGGCTCAGGTCTCGTACCGATCTGTGGCACACGACGGACGTGCTCGGGGATCGGGATCTCGTACGCGTCAACCAGCGCAAGAAGCCGAAGCCCGCGCCGCCCGGGAACGACCTGGACCGGCTCACCGCCGAGCTGCGGCGCACAACGGCGGAGCTTAAGAAGGTCACGGCGGAGTCGCAGAACGCCGTCCAGGCCCTGAAGAAGGCCACCAGAGAGGTCAGCCTCCTTGGCCCCGTCGCTCACCGTGCGGCCGGTTGGCTCCGCCGACGCTCCACTCCTCGAAAGTAATCCTCGCAGCTCGGCGAGGTGGGCACCGGGCGGGGCGGATCGCGCCGCGTCACCACGAATCATGACATCTCCGCATGGCTACGTTCAGTGAGGGTATATCACTCTCCGTACCATTAATAGGGCGCCTAGCCTGAAATATGCCTATTTGTCGGGGGACTGGAGGCATCGAAGATGCGGAACGGCGGGACCATATTCGTCAGCACGTTCACGGCGGTGCTGCTCCTGACCGCAAGTTGCACCTCGGGTGGCTCGAACACGCCGCCTGCGAAGCCGCCGGAGCGGGCCCCGGTGGCCAAGCTGTCGATCACGCCCGCCGACGGCACGAACAAGGTCCCCCCTGACACCTCGATCAGTGTCAAGGTCAGCGACGGCAAGGTCACCAGGCTGACCGTCGCGGACGCCAAGGGACACGAGGTCAGCGGGCGCGCGAGCGCGGACGGGATGTGGCGGCCCACCTGGCCGTTGCAGCCGTCAACGGCGTACACGGTGAGCGCACAGGCGACCGGCACGGACGGCAAGCAGGTCACGACGCAGGCCGAGTTCACCACAATGAAGCCGAAGCGGGTGCTGGAGAGCGGCATGTCGCCCCTGGACGGCGAGAAGGTCGGCGTCGGGATGCCCGTCCAGCTCCTGCTGTCGAAGCCGGTGACCGCTCAGACGGACCGGGCCGCGATCGAGCGGTCGCTGACGGTGCAGATGTCCAAGCCGGTCGAGGGCGCCTGGAGCTGGGTGAGCGACCGGGAGGTCCAGTTCCGGCCGCGCGAGTACTGGCCGACCGGCGAAAAGGTCACGGTGGTCGCCCACCTGGCCGGCCTGCGGGTCGGACGAAACCTGTGGGGAACCAAGGACCGCAGCCTGACCTTCACCGTCGGTCCCGAGCACATCACCAAGATCAGCGAAGCGACCCACCAGGCGGTCGTGCGGAAGGACGGCGAGGTCGTCAAGACCATCCCGATCAGCCTGGGGAAGCCGGGGGACGACAGCTACTCCGGTGTCATGATCGCCCAGGAGAAGGCCGCGGAGACTCTCATGGACTCGGCCACCATCGGCAAGCCGGGCGAGTACCGCGCCCGCACCAAGTGGAACGTCAGGATGACCTACAGCGGCATGTTCTTCCACGCCGCGCCCTGGTCGACCGAGGCGCAGGGCAAACGCAACGTCAGCCACGGCTGCGTGAACGCCAATATGGCCAACGCCCGCTGGTTCTACAAGTTCACGCAGCGGGGAGACATCATCGAGGTCACGGGGACGTCGCGGAAGCTCCAGTTCGGCAACGGGCCCACGCCGTGGGCCAAGTCGTGGGAGGACTGGCTGGCGGGCAGCGCCCTCGGCAAACTGATCAACGGCTGACCCCTGGTCTGACCCGCCGCCCGGGCCCGCCGGGGAAGCGTGGAGCCGCCCGCCGCACCCGCGTAGTGGTGGAGTCGAAGCCCAGCCCCGCGGCGACCTCCCGGATCTCTTGGGGCGGCTGGAGGATGTGACTCCCGTCCCGCACGCAGACCGCGCTGAACCGGTGTGAGAGCGCGGTTCACCACTGCACCGCCACGTACTTGGACTCCAGGTAGTCGAGCAGGCCGTCGTGACCGCCCTCGCGGCCGATGCCGCTCTGCTTCACCCCGCCGAACGGCGCGGCGGGATCACTCACCACGCCGCGGTTCAGGCCGATCATCCCCGCCTCGAGGCCCTCGCTCACCCGCAGCCCGTGCGCCAGGTTCCCGGTGTAGACGTAGGACACAAGGCCGTACTCGGTGTCGTTGGCGAGCCGGACGGCCTCGTCGAGGTCGTCGAAGACCACGATCGGGGCCACCGGGCCGAAGATCTCCTCCTGGAGGATCGACGAGGACGGATCGACGTCGCCAAGGACGGTGGGCTGGTAGAACCACCCCCGCCGGTCCACTGAGCCACCCACGGTCAAGGGCCGGGCGCCGTCGTCGACGGCGCTCTCGACGAGTTCGCGCACCTTGACGACGGCGGCCTGGTTGATCAGCGGTCCGACCTGGGTTCCGGGTTCGAGTCCCGGCCCGACGACGAGGGCGTCCATCGCGGCGGCGAGCCCCTTCGAGAACTCACCGGCGACCCGGCGGTGGACGTAGAAGCGGTTGGCCGCCGTACACGCCTCGCCGCCGTTACGCATCTTGGCGATCATCGCGCCGGCGACGGCCGCCTCCACGTCCGCGTCGTCGAGCACGATGAACGGCGCGTTGCCGCCCAGCTCCATCGACGTGTTCACCACGCGGTCCGACGCCTCGCGCAGCAGGACCCGGCCCACCTCGGTGCTTCCGGTGAAGGAGAGCTTGCGCACTCTGGGGTCGTGCAGCATCGCCGACACCACCGCCCCTGAGCGCCGCGACGGTACGACGTTGACAACGCCGTCTGGCACTCCGGCCTCGGAGAGGATCGCGCCGATCGAGAGTGCGGTCAGGGGCGTGTCGCTAGCGGGCTTGAGCACCATGGAGCACCCCGCGGCGAGAGCGGGCGCGATCTTGCGAGTCGCCATCGCGGCCGGGAAGTTCCACGGGGTGACAAGGACGCACACGCCGACCGGCTGGCGCAGCACGAGGATGCGGTTGGCCCCCGCCGGGGCCGTGGCGAGGGAGCCCGCCGCACGCACTGCCTCCTCGGCGTACCACCGGAAGAACTCCGCGGCGTAGGCGACCTCATTCCGCGCGTCCGGCAGGGCCTTGCCGTTCTCGAGCACGATCAACGTGGCGAGGAGCTCCGCGCGTTCGGTCATCAGCGTGAACGCCCGCCTGAGCACCTCCGCTCGTACCCGCGGCGGGGTGGCGGCCCATTCCGGGCCGGCGTCCGCGGCGGCGTCCACGGCGGCCACCGCGTCCTCCACCGTGCCATCGGCCACATGAGCGAGGACCTCGGTGGTGGCCGGGTCGTACACGTCCATCACCGAGCCGGCCTTCGCCGGTCGCCACTCGCCTCCGACCAGGAGGTTCGTGGGGGCGAGTGCGAGTGCTTCGGCATTCATCACTGCATCACCTTCCGTACGGTGTCGGCGACGCGTGTGACCGTGGGGATCGTCGCGTCCTCGAGTGTGTCCGAGCGCTTGCCCACGTCACGTGTGCGAGCCGAGACCATCGTCGACCTCTGCGGCCTCGGGCTTCAGTTCCAGGCCCGCCGCGACGGCCATCTGGTCGAGCAGGACGGAAAAGTCCTCCTCGCTCCGGCCGCCTCCGATGGTGGCCTGGACCAACTGCTGTGTCAGGGCTGCCACGGGCATGGACACGCCCAGTTCAGCGGCCGCCCTGAGCCCGAGGTCGAAGTCCTTGCGCAGCAGAACGGGGGTGAAGGTGGGGGTGTAGTCGAGTTTCACGAGTGCCGGCGTCTTGTAGCGGGTGAACGTGGAACCCATGACGCTGTCGTTGAGGAACCTGAGGAAGGCCGCCCGTGAGACGCCTCCCTTCTCAGCGAGCACCGTGATCTCGGCGAGCGACTGTGCCACGACGCCGAGCAACAGGTTGTGGCAGATCTTCACCAGCCGGGCCGCCTCCCCCTCCCCCACGTAGGAGGCCGAACGGCCGATCGCGCCGAGCAGCGGCGCGACCCTGTTGTAGACCTCCTCAGAACCGGAGACGACGAAGCTGAGTTTCCCCGACGCCACGACCTTGCCGTTGCCGCTCACCGGGGAGGCGAGGAACTCGGACCCGCGCTGCTGAGCGGCTGCCCGCATCGCCGCCGAGGTCTCCGTCGACACCGTGGAACAGTCGACGATGATCGCGGGAACGGGACCACCCGCGGTGAGGAGACCGCCTTCGCCGACCAGCACCTGCTCGAGGTCCTCCGATGAGGACACCATCGTGAAGACCACGTCGCGGTCGGCGAGGTCACCGATCGACTCGGCCACCTCAGCCCCGTCGGCCACGAGTGCCTCGGCCTTCGACCGCGTCCGGTTCCACACCGCCACGTCGACGCCGGCCTGCGCGAGCCGACGTGCCATCGGCGCGCCCATCCGGCCTGCTCCGATCCACCCGACTCGCAGCGGCGGGAATGGTATAGGGCTCATGCGGGCTCCTTGCAATCGATTGCTACGAACGTACTGAGGCACTTGTTCAGCGTCAAGGTTCACTCACCCGCTCCGAGCTGGGCCGCCACCCAGTCCGCCGTCTTCTGACGGTGCTGTGCCGCGACGTTCATGCATCCGTGGTTGCCGTCATCGAGGAGCAGCAGCCGGGTCGTTCCTCCCGCCTCCTCCGCGAGACGGGAGGCGTGCTGCCACGGAATGAGCCGGTCACGCCTGCCGGTGACCACGAGCAGCGGGCAGGTGATGGAGCCGGCCCGCCCTTCGAGGCTGAGCGTGTGCGCGATCTCGCGCGCGTGCTCGTCGTTCTCCGCTCCGGATCGGGCACGGAACGCCTGCCGTGTGAGGTCCGGCAGCTGCCCCCAGCACTCACCGAAGTCGTAGGGTCCGGCGAGCGCGACGCAGGCGCGCACCCGGCTGTCACCACTGGCGATGCGAGGGGCGTAGTAGCCGCCGAGGCTGACGCCCCAGACCGCGAGCCGGTCCGGGGCGATGCCCGGCTCCGCCGAGACGGCGTCGAGGATCGCGCCGCCCGGGACCTCCCAGTCACCGCGGATGGCGAGGTCGTACTCGGCTTCGCCCTGCCCAGGGCCGTCGACGCTGAAGGTTCCCACGCCCCGCTCGAGGAAGAGCGTCTCGGTCGACCGGAACTCCTCCTTCGCGGAGTCCAGGCCTGGGACCATGACCACCACCGGGTGCGGCCCGGGGCCGTGGGGCAGGCGAAGCACCCCGACGAGGCGGGATCCGTCGAACGGGATCTCGATCCGCCGCCCCGGCGGATCGAGGTACGGGAGCGCGGCGTCGAGGCATCGCACCGCGGCCAGGTGCGCCTCGCGCATCTGGCCCGGATCCTGGACGAAGAGGAACTTGCCGAAGTGGTGACAGACGGAGGCCTGGACGTAGTGCTGCCCGGCCGACCGAAGGCGCCCCTCCCGCATGGCCTCGGCGCCGAGCGCCTCGTACTCCGCCCCCACCGAGGACCACGCCGAACACCAGCCGTCCCAGTCTTTCAGACCGGATATCACGCGTTCGAAATCCGCGACCGCGACCCCGTTCGTCGTGAACCTCGGGGCCCAGTGCGAGACCGCTGAGGCGACGAGCTCATCCATGATCCACTCCTGTCATTGCAATCGTTTGCATCTTGCTCGATCATATGAGCCATGTCAACGCTCCCCCTGGAAACGCCCCCAGCCCCGTTCAGCACTGGAGAACTGCATTCCAGACGTGCGCTCATGCGAGCCGCCGCCACGGCGCACGGTGCGGATGTCGTGCTCGCGTACGGTGCGAACCGGACCGGCAGCGCGATCCCCTGGCTCACCGCCTGGCCGGTCACCCGGGAGGCGCTTTTCGTGCTCCCAACGGACGGGGCGGGGCATCTGCTCGTGGGGTTCCACAACCACGTTCCCGACGCACGGCGCACCGTTCTCGACGCCGGCCTCGGCGACGAGGTCGACCCGATCGGCGACGACCCGGCACATGCCGCGGTGCGGGCGCTGAGGCGGCTCGGTCCCGCGCTCCGGGTCGGCCTCGTCGGCCCGGTCCCGGCCCGGGTACGGGACGCCGTCGGCGAGTGGGCGAGCGCCGTCGTGGTGCTGGACGAGCACTACACCCGCCTCCGTATGGTCAAGTCCGACGAGGAGCTCCGGTGGCTGGAGCACGCGGCGGCGCTGACCGACCTGGCCGCCGAGGCCCTGCTCGACGCCGCCGGGCAGGGGGCCGACGAGCGGGAGATGGTCGCCGCCGCGGAGCACGCGTACCGCACGGAAGGGGGCACACATCACATCTGCTACGTCACGACGACGTCGATGAGCGCGCCCGACCGCTGCGTTCCAGCCCAGTGGCCGAGCGAGCGCAGGACACGACCCGGTGCGGTCGTGATATTCGAGCTCAGCGCCGGCTGGGGTCCGGACCACCCCGCCCAGTTGCTGCGCACCGCGGTGGTCGGCGCCGAGCCCACCGCGCTGTACCGCCGCCTGCACGAGGTCGCCGAGACGGTCCGTGACGAGGTCATGGGCCGCCTGCGCGCGGGAGTCCTGCCTGCCGAGTTGCTGGCGAGCCTGCGACACGTCCGGGCCGAGGGATTGACCACCGTCGACGACCTCCTCCACGGGCTCGGCGGCGGATACCTGCCCCCTGTTCTGAGCGGGCGGGACCTCACACCGCGTGGCCTGCACGCCGAGCCGCTACGCGCAGGAACGACGCTCGTGGTGCAACCCAACATCTGTACTCCTGACTTCCGTGCCGGCGTGCAGACCGGCGAGATGGTCGTGGTCACCGATACCGGCTACCGCTCCCTGCATCGGTTCCCGCCCGGCCTGCTCACCCTTCCCTTCGCCCCTTCGACGGCTCGGGGCCGTACGGCTGCTCAGGACGGTGAGGAGGCTCCGGCGCGGTGACCGGAACCTCTGCGCACGCGACCGAGGAGCCGGACCTTCGACATGGCGTCTACATCAACGCGGCGAGCTCACCCTCGGGCTCAAGGACGAACAGCCCTCCCTCCATGCGATCGGTCACCCAGACGAGGCCGTCGCGATCGACGAACAGGTCGTTCGCCTGTGGAGCGGCCTGACCGGGTGGCGTCTGCGAGATCCAGTGCGCGATCTCGCGTGGACGGCCGGGATCCTCGAGGTCGTAGACCCGGACACCGGCGCTGAAGTACGTCGCGAAGATCAGACGTCCGCTCTGGAACGACCCTTGGCGGTTCTCGTGCAGGCAGTGTGGCCCGTATCGCAGGGGCAGTCCGGTGAAGTCGCCCTTCGGCTCCGGGAGTGCCCTGAGATAGCGCGGGTTCGCCGGGTCGAGGACGTCGATCAGGTGGATGCGCCGGGCCGGGGCCCACGGTCCGTCGTGTTGCTGCTCGTCGGTGACGACGAGCAGGTTCCGGCCGGGCAGTGGAAGGCACGTGTGCGTGGCACCGCCTCCCCATCGGCAGAACCCGATCGCCCGGGGGGAAGAGGGGGCCGCGATGTCGAGGACCACGAGATTCGCGTCGTCGTAGCCGAGGTAGGCGAGGTTGCCGTCGAGGAGCGCATGGTGTGCCGCGTGCCGCTGTCCGGCCGGCCACTTCGGCTGTTCACCTGCGGCCGCCCATTGGCCGGGCCACCACCATCGGCCGGCCTCCACCGGGTGGTGCGGGTCCGAGAGGTCGAGAATCATCCAGATCCGGTCGGTGAAGCCGTCCGGCGTGACGGAGACGTAGGCGAAACGCCCGCCTTCCCACACGATCCGATGAACCCCCTTGCCGGAGGACTGCCAGAACGCGATCTGCCTCGGTGCCAGGGGATCGGCGAGGTCGTACACCGCGAGGCCCGCCGAGTGCGGCCCCAGGGGTGCGGCGGGCCGGTACGGAAAACGCTCGTGATTGATCAGCAGTAAGCCGTCGGCGACCTGCACCTTGTGCGTGTGCGTGTGGTCCGGCGCAGCCCACTGGTCCACCAGCTTCGGATGCCGGGGATCCGAGACGTCGAGGATCGAGGTGCCCGCCCTCGACGTCCCCGCATGACCGACGTACACGACGTCCTCATGACGCATCACCTGCATCCCGTCGCCCTTACCGGCGAGATCGTGATGTGCGAGCAGTCGCAGGCCCTTCGCCTCAGCCGTCTTCACGTTCATCGGTCACATGTCCGCGAGCGCGGGGTTGAGCGGCAGGCCCAGGGCCTTCTGCGCACGCCAGAGCGGAACGAGATAGGTGAACTGGCGCCAGTCCGTGCCTTCGGGCACCGTCTTGTACGCGATCTGGTCACCGATGAACTTCTCCATGTCCGCCGGCTTGAACCCGCCGTCGCTCACGTGGTACGTGGGCGCGTTCTCCGCCCCGTACGCGTCCGCGTACTCGGTGGGGATGTCGAACTTCTTGGCGCGCATGATGGTGAGCACTTCTTCTTTGTTGGCCTGGTTGGTGATGAACTGACGCGCCTTCAGCGTGGCGGCGAGGAACGCGGTCACGGTTTCAGGGCTCTCCTGGAGCAGCTTGGACACGGACCAGCCGTTCTGCGGCACTTCGCGGGTCTCCTCGAACAGGACCTTGCCGCCCGCCTTCTCCAGCACCGTGCGGTGGCGCAGCTGGATGCTGGCGCCGTCGACGGTACCGGTGATCACCGCCTGCAGCCGCTCGTTCGACTGGCCACCGGTGCTGACGATCTTGACGTCCCTGTCGGGCTCGACACCGTTGTCTCGAAGCAGTTGACGTATGATCGCGTCGTTCCGGCTGCCGAACTGGCCGCCGGTGATGGTCTTGCCCTTGAGATCGGCCCCTGAGTTGATCCCCTTGCCCACGCCCAGGACGTTCGCCTCACCACCGAGGTAGACCGAGAGGAATCGCAGGTTCTGATCGCCCTTCCTGGCGGCGGCGATGGCGGTGTCGGTGTCATACAGGGCCAGGTCGAGTGAGCCGCCGATGAGCGGCGGCAGCGGGTCCTCGATCGTCTTGACCTCGACCGCGTCGATGCCGAACTCCTTGAAATAGCCCTTGGAGAGCGCGATTTCGATGTCGTGGTGGAAGAGGTAGTACGGGTTGTCCACCCCGACCACGAGACTCTTCTTGACCTTGCTCTTGTCGATCGTCCCGTTGATGTCGGCGTCGCTCTTCGGCAAGTTGGCCTTGTTCGCGTCCATGGGCCCGGTGCCCGCAGTACCGGCGCTGTCGCTGGAGCCACCGCAGCCGGCCAGCGAACCCGCGAAGAGGAGCAACACGCCGACCACTCCGATGCGTCTGGTGAACCTGTTCATTCGCTTGACTCCTGCTCTGCCGATGGCGAGGTCTGGGTCTGGGAACGACATCGTCGGGGAGGATCCGAGAACGCGATCACGTGCGCAAGGTGTCTCTCCACGGCGCGGCGCGTTGCTCGAGCCAGCGCATGGACTGGATGAGGCCCACGGACATGACGGCGAGGAGGATCAGGACCGCGTACAGCATCGGCGCCTCGAACTGATCCCCGGCTCGGTCGAGGAGAAAGCCGAGGCCGTTGCCGCCTCCGCCGAGGAGTTCGCCGATCAGCATCCCGACGAGGCCACGAGCGATTCCCTGGTTCACGCCCGCGATCACGAACGGCAGCGTGAACGGAAAAATGATCTTGGAGTACGTCTGTACCCGGCTGGTACCGAACACCCGTCCGGCGCGCAACAGCGAGGGGTCGACGGTCTTCACGCCGGCCATGCAGTTGACCATGATCGGGAAGACGGCCGAGAGGACGATGATGGTCAGCTGCATCGAGTTGTCGAATCCCATGATGAGGATCAGCAACGGGATCAGGGCGACTCGAGGCAGCGACGCCATCGCCCACACGTAAGGGCTCAGGATGAGGTCCGCGACCCTGCTCGCGCCCATCAGCAGACCGACGGGAATTCCGATGACTATGGAGATGGCCAGACCGATCAGGAAGTTCGAGAGGCTATGCCATAGTTCGGGCAGGATCGTCCCATCGGCGAAGCCGTGGTACATGGCCGAGAACATCTCCGACGCCTTGGGGAAGAACAGCGCGTTGATCAACTCGGCCCGCGCGAGGAGCTCCCACAGCAGGAAGAACACGGTGAGGTTGGCGATGGTGACCGCTGCGCTCTTGAACGGTGCGTACCTGCTGACGGTGATCGTCTCGACCTGCGCGATCCTCTGTGTGCTCTGTTCGGCCGGCGCGACGTGCGTCATGTGGTCTCACCTTCCTGCTGTGCGACGGACCGCCACTTGGCGCCGAGCGCCTCGTCCGAGAGAAGCTTCCAGAGGTGGCTGCGGATCTCGCCGAACCTGGCCGATCGCTTGATGTCATTGCGCTCGTCGAACCGGGGGCGCGGCAGGTCGACGTCGATGATCTCCCGGATCGTCCCCGGGCGGTTGGACACCACGACGATGCGGTCGCCGAGCGTGATGGCCTCATCGATCGAGTGGGTGATGAACACGACGGTCTGCCGGGTCTCAGCGATGATCTTCTCCAGCTCGGCCTGCATGGCCTCCCGCGTCATGGCGTCGACGGCACCGAACGGTTCGTCCATCAGCAAGATCTCAGGCTCGCCGACAAGAGCCCTGGCGATGCCGACCCGCTGACGCATGCCGCCGGAGAGCTCATGCGGATAAGACTTCTCGAATCCGGCCAGCCCCACCAACTGCAGGGCGCTCGCGATCCGGCGCCGCCGCTCGGGCTTCGGGACATGTCCTCGCCGGTTCTCTATCGCGAACTCCACGTTGCGTTCGACGGTTCGCCACGGCAGCAGGGCGTAGTCCTGGAACACCATCGCGCGGTCGGCCCCGGGGCCGTCGACCTCCACGCCTCGTACCTTGACCACACCGGAGATGGGTTTGACGAATCCGGCGATCATGTTGATCAGGGTGGTCTTGCCGCACCCGGACGGGCCGACAATGGCCAGGAACTCACCCTGCGTCACCTTGAAAGAGATGTCGCGCAGTGCGATCAGCCGGGTGCGCTCGCGCTGGTTGTCGTATCCCGCGCTGACCTCGACCGCCTCGATCAGCGTGGACCCGGCGGTACTCGCGTGCTCTTTGGCCGGACGATCGGTTTCATGAGACCCGACGTGCACCATTTCAGCTCCCTGCCCAACCAGTGCGCGGCGCTTACGTGCCGGCATGAGCGGACTGTGACGCGCTTCACACTGCAATCGTTTGCGGAACGGTATCTAATGATGACGGCGACGTCAATGACTTCTCACCCGAGTTCGCCCATCCGGGTGCGCGCGACGCGCCTGGGACCTGCGACGAGACGATCTACATCCGGCAATATGCGCTCGGCGTCCGCCGACCTCGGAGGCGGCGTCCGCGCGGCGACGGCGGCCGGCCGCGAACCACCACCGCCACGACTCCCGCCTACGCCCTCTACGCGTCGATGGATAACAATCGTTTGCTGTACCCTGCTGCGGAGGAGGTGCACCATGCGTACGTGGCAGATCGGCACGTTCGGCCCGTCTGTGGTGCTCGGTGTCGCCACGGCGACCGGAGCACTCGACGATGCCGGGCTCGCGATCACCCACCCCGGGCTCCTGGACGAGCGCTTCCTGCCCGGATCCGCGCCGTGATGCCTCCCCCGCCCCCCGACACCGAGCCCAGCCTCCACACTGCGTCCGTGGCACGGCGGCCGACTCTCAAGGACGTGGCCAGTGAGGCGGGCGTCCACCCGGCGACCGCCTCCCGCGCGCTGAACCCCGAGACGCGTCACCTGGTCAACGACGAGACAGCACAGCGGGTGCACCAGGTCGCGGACTCACTCGGCTACCAGCCGAACCCCATCGCCCGCAGCCTCAAGACGGCGCGTTCCGCAAGCATCGGCCTGATCATCCCCGACCTCACCAACCCCTTGTTCCCACCGATCGTCAGAGGCATCGAGGACGTGCTCGGCGGCGTGGGCTACAACGCCTGGATCATCAACACGGACAACGACCCCGCCCGTGAGACGGCTGCCGTCGAGTCCCTCCGCAACCGGAGTGTCGAAGGCTTGGTCTTCGCGACGGCGCGTCTCCACCACCCGTTCATCGAGCAACTGGCAGCCGGCGGCACCCCCACCGTCCTGGTGAACCGCAGGCTCGCGGTGTCGGATGTCCCCTCGGTGACAGGTGACGACGCCGGCGGAGTCGCGATGGCGATGCGCCACCTCGTCGACCTCGGGCACCGCCAGATCGTCCATCTCGCCGGCCCGCAGGACCTGTCCACCGGGGTGAACCGGCTGCGTGCCTTCCGGCAGGCGCTGGAGGACCACGGGCTGGAGAACTCCCCGTCGCGTCTGAAGCTCTGCTCCGCGTGGGCCGAGACCGCCGGCGCGAAGGCAGTCACCGAGCTCCTCGACGACGGAGTCGAGTTCACCGCCGTCCTCGCGGGCAACGACCTTCTCGCGCTCGGGTGCTACGACGCCCTGGCCGAACGTGGGCTGTCGTGCCCGGGCGACGTCTCCGTCGTCGGTTTCAACGACATGCCGTTCGTCGACAAGCTGAGCCCTCCGCTCACGACGGTGCGCATTCCTCACTACGAGCTCGGGGCCGAGGCCGCGCATCTGCTCCTGGAGCGGCTGAGGGCCCCGGACCGAACGGCCCGGTCCGTCCTGCTGCCGCTCACGCTGGTGAACCGGCAGTCCACCGCCCCTCCACGCCGGCTCTAGCGACCAAAGATCGCTAGCAGGTCGAAATGTTTGCTGTTCGCCCAGTTCGCCGCCGGCTGTACGGGCCACAGTCCGGAATACCGGGGCCGCGGCGGCGATCAGAAGGCCGTGTGGTCGCTACAGGAGTTCTTCGGCGCGGCTCGCGAGCCGTCACGCCGATCAGGGTCCGTACGCCAGAAGGTTGAGGACCTTCTCGACGTGTTTCGGATCGTGCGGCCATAAATTGCCGGACGCTCTGACGAAATGTGACAGCGGTATCGGCGACCGGCTGGTGCGCCGGACGCCGATACCCCCGGCACGTCAGGCCGGTGACGTGGCGGTCCGGCCGAGGTGCCGGGCGAAGAACCGGGTCGCGCTGTCGACCTCGAATCTGGGGACGTCGCCATGCCCGCCCGCGTTGGCGTGCAACGTCTTTTCCTTCGAGGCGAAGGCGTCAAACAACGCGAGACCGGATTGGCGTTCGACGTGCTCGTCGTCCCACTGGAGCAGGAATTCGATCGGGACGGTGATCTGTGCCGCCGCCTCGGTCAGGGATTCATGCCCGAGACAACCGAAGACCGCCGCGGTGATCCTGGGTTCGACCGCCGTCAACGGCACCCCGATCCCGGTGCCCTGCATGATGCCCCAGAAGCCGATCGGCCCTTCGGCGCCGATCTCCGGCAGTTCCTGGAGGGCGTCCAGGGTCGCCTGCCATTCCGGCACGGCACGCGCCGCCAGGTCGATGTGGATCCCCACGACGACCGGGCCGAGCGGCTCACCCGCCGCCTGAGCCTGCCGCAAGACGGCGATGTGCTGCTCGTCCGCCGCCGTTCGGGGCCGGTCGCCGTGTCCGGGCGCGTCGATGGCGGCGACGTTGAAACCACAGCCGGTCACGAAGCGGTGTGCACGGCCCAGGATTCCCGATGCTCTCTTGTGCTGGCCGCCGCCGTGCGCCATCAGCACCAGGGGCGCGTGATCGGAGCCGGATGCGGGCGACCACAGCAGGCCGGTGACCTCACCCAGAGCGAAATTGCGTTCGACGACACCGTTCGACGATGTCTCCGCAGTGAAATGCATAGGTTGTTGCCTTTCGGGATTGCCTTGTTGAGGCGCTCCCGGCGACACCTACGTCAATCGCCCAACCGTGAAGAAGATGGGGAGCACCCAATGGATACAGCGTTCACGGGTCTCACCTCCTCGCGCGTGTCACGGACTCCCGGACGCTATCACTTCTCACTGCCTGCGCCGCTTGGGACAGTCCGGACCGTACGGCGCGCCCGGACGCGATGGCGTTCCGGGCGCGGCTGTTCATTGATCACCGGCGAGAAGATCGAATCGTGATCCCTTCCACAATGGTGTGGATCATTGTCTTCCAGCTGGGTATCACCCACGATCTTGCCACGAACCCAGCGGCCGCTTCGACGACGGCTTGAACGACTGCGAGCACGGCGGACACGGTGTGCGTCGCACAGTAATACAAGACGCACAACGATGTGTTTCAAGCTACACATGTGGCGACGCCGCCGAGGGACCGCTCATCCCCAGGACGAAACCCCAGCTCTTGCGAGCCAAGACGATCATGAGCCAACAGTCGGCTTGTATCTGCAGGAGCTCGTGCCCAGTGGTATCGCCCGGAGGAATCGCAGCGCCGCCGCGCCGGAAAGGTAGGCGATCAGCGCCGGCGTCGGCCACCCGAACAGGGTGGGGCTCGTGCTGGGCAGCAGGCTGTTGCCGAGCATGCCCAAGGTGACGCCGGCGAACCCCGCCACGACCAATGCCAGGCGCGGCACCGGGCGGCTCGCTGCTCGAACCAGGCCGAGCGAGATCCCGCTGGGGCGCCGATCGCGCCCGCGGACGCCACGGACCTCGATCCGTCCGAAGATCGCGACCAGCAGCGCGAGAACGAGGATGAGCATGATCAGCCAGGGGACCCTCCAGGCGAACCACGCCCCCGAGCCGACGCTGGGAGTGGGCAGCACGCCTGCGAAATGCAGTGCGGCCGTGAGCAGGATCGCGGCGCTGCTATGCCAGAGGAAGATCGTCAAGATCACCGCATTGACGGCGACCACCGCCATCCACGCGCGTGAGTGCCGCAGCCACCGCTCAACCCGGTTACGCACCAGCAGCGCCACCCCGAGTTGAACGGCGGCCACCGCCAGCAGGGCCAGACTCGGAGGCGACATGTTGTGCAGCCGCTCGCCCGGCACATTGATCATGCTGACCGGGTAGGGGCCGACAAGGGTGAGCAGCAGCAACGCGCCGAACCCGCCCAACAGCAGCGGCAGCACCACGCGGGCGCGAGCCGCCAACTGGCCGTCACGCCAGGCGAACCCCATCTGGTGGATGGCCAGCCAGCCGAACAGGAAGTTGCCGTTGGCCCAGAACGGCTCGCCGAAAAGGCGAGCAAGGTCGCCGACGGCGACCAGACCGACCAGCGCCACCGGAACCGCCGGGCCATACCGGCGGTGCAGGGCGTACATCGCCGGAGTCAGCACGACCACGACCAGGTACGCCACGAGGAACCACAGCGGAATCGAGGCGAACCACACCACCAGACGAACCCGGACGGGGTCGGCATCGAACAGGCGGGCGACCAGCGCGCCACCGGCCATGATCAGCACCAGGGCCGTGGTCGGGCGGATCAACCGGCCACTCCGGTTGACCAGCCATTCGGTCGCATTTCCGCCACGGCGGCGTTCGGCGGCCAGCGATACCGCGTTGGCGTACCCGCCGACGAAGAAGAACACCGGCATCACCTGCACCACCCAGGTGAGGGGATGCGCCCATGGCAGGTCCGGCAGCGCCGACCGGCCGGTCAGCTCGCCGCCCTCGTCGTAGCCGACCACCGTCACCAGCCAGTGCCCCAGGACCACGGCCAGGATGGAGATCCCCCGCAGCAGATCGATGAACCGCTCCCGCGACGGCGGCGACTGCTCAGCACGCCGCCGAACCCCTCGCAACGCGGCGCCCATGCCGTCCATGTCGTACAGTGCCCCGTGATAGTGCCCAACGCCAGACCCCTACCCCCTCATCGCCCGCGCTCCCCTCGGATCAACATGGTGGCGACCATCACCCGTGAGGAGAGATCGAGCCTGAGCCGGTTCCTCTACCGCGTCAGCGACGACCCGGTCCGTTCAGCCGAGCACTGGCGCCAGGTCTACTTCACCCACCCGCCTGCCGAGTTCAGCGACGACACAACGACCAGCTGAGCGCCCAACCAGAGCACAGGAAGTCGGGACGGTCCGGCCGCGCTGTCGGAGACCGAGCGGCTGGTTCGGTAATGGCGGTGGAGTCGGCTGCTGGCAAGGGGCTTAAAACGGATGGAAGGGTGCCATGCAGGCTAAAAGGGTCTGTGACGCTATGAACCGCAACATACTGCATGCAAAAGACATCATGCTGTGCGGAACCTTCCATGAGTGCCCATGACGTCCAGGTGATGCGGCAGGCGGTGCTGCGATTCCTCGGCTCGCTCGACACCGAGCGGAGGGCCGCGGCGACGGCGGCGTTCGGCTCGCCCGAGCGCACCGAGTGGTCCTATCTCCCTGGTCCTCGTCCAGGGCTGCCGCTGGTCGCGATGACCTCCGGGCAGCAGGAGCCGGCGCTCGCCCTTCTCGACATCGGCTGCGGCGTGGCCGGTGCGCGCACGGCGAGAGGCGTCATCGAACTCGAGCGCGTCCGGCGCCGCCTGGTGTCCGGCGTCGACGAGATCGACGGCGACCGCTACTGGTTCCGGGTGTTCGGCGACCCGGGAGGAGCGGACCCGTGGGCGTGGCGGGTCAACGGCCACCACCTCGCGGTGCACATCACGGTCGTTGGCGACTCGATCGCCGTCACGCCGAGCTTCCTGGGTGCCGAGCCGGCCATGGTCCGAGCCGGCCATGGTCCTGTCCGGGCCGCAGAAGGGTCTGCGGCTGCTCGTCGACGAGGAGGAAATGGGCCGCGCTCTTCTCGCCGAACTCGCGCCACACCAGCGATCGATCGCGATCACCGGCGAGGTGGCCCCCGACGACGTCCTCACCCGCAACGACCCCGTGCCCGATCTCGACCGCATCCCCCGCGGGCTGTCCTACTCAGACATGTCGACGCCGTCCAAAGATCTGCTCGAACGGCTTGTCCGCCGCTACTTCGACCGCGCCCCCGGCTGGTACGGCGAGACCTGCTGGCGGGACGCGCTCAACGCCGGCCTCGACAAGGTGACGTTCGCCTGGATGGGATCCGACCAGCGAGGACAGGGCCACTACTACTGCGTCGCCGGGCCCACGTTCCTGCTGGAGTACGACAACACCCAGGACGACGCCAACCACATCCATTCCGTATGGCGCGACCTGCGTAACGACTGGGGCGGAGACCTGCTCGCGCGGCACTACGCCGACCACCACTGACCACTCGCGCCAAACCGGCGGCAATGACGCCCGGCAACAGCCACACGTCCCGGGGATACTCGCTGTCCCAGCCACCGCCGTCGACCAGATCGCCGACGACGAGCCGCTCATCACCGCGGGCATCCGTGCCGTCCTTTCGTCGGCAGGAGACATCGAGGTGGTGGCCAGCGCGGCGAACGGGAGCGAGGCCGTGGAGGCCGCCCGCCGGCACCACGTCGGCGTGGCACTGCTCGACATCGCGAGCCGGTGCTGGACGGCCTGGCCGCGGCGGAGCTGACGGGATCGCGGTTCAGCGTCTTGACATGCCGACGGCTGAGTGGATCAATTGCGGACTTGTGCGCATTCTTCTAGGAACACTCGTGGTCGCTACCATGGTCGCCGGGTGCTCGAGCGACCCCGTCGACGCGTCGCCGCCGGTCGCGCCCTCTTCGCCCACGGCCGCGAGCCCTAAGCCGCACGTGGAGACCGTAACCCCTTCGCCGACTCGTTCGCCGACCCCTTCGCCGCGAGCGACGCTGAGCCCGGTGCCGCTGACCGTCGAGCAGGCGGCCCGGCGCTATCTCGGCATCGTGCGGCCGTACAACATCGCGATCGAGCGCCTCGAGCAGGCGATCAACGGCGGCCAGCCGGTCGCGGCGCTACGCCGCCGAGCAGCGCAAGTCGCCACCGCGAACAGGACGCAGATCCGACACCTGACCGACACCGCCTGGCCCAAGGCGCTACGCGGGCCGGTGGCGCAGCTCAAGGACGAATCGCTCAAGGCGCAACGGCACTGGCTCCTGGCCGCGCGTGCCCGCGCCCGCAGCGCGCTTATCCAGGACGTGCTGAACGCCGCCCGCTACGACGGAAAACCGGCGGTGGGAAAGATCCGCAGCCTGCTCCACCTTGGGCGGTACGACGAGAACGACTACTCGTGATCGTCGAGTATTACCGCCACGGGTCCGTCGCCACCCGCTCAGCGCATCCGATGCGTGGGTCAAGCTGCTCAAGCCCGCCGATCGCCGCGGGTTGACTCCCTTGTTCTGGCAGCACGTCCAGCCCTACGGAGAGGTACGGCTGGACGTCGCCAAGCGTCTTGCCGCTCGGCGGCAGTGTAGGTAAGGCGCAGCCGGGCGGCGCGGAGTAGTTCACGATCGTGTCGTTGTCCGATGCGTCCGCGCGGGTGGTCAGTTGAAGTCGTCGTCGAAGGCGGCGCCGAGAGCGGCGGCGATCAGGCCGGGCAGGTCCGGGCGCCCGTCCTCTTGGGCCCAGCGCATCAGGGCGACGTGCATTGCGGCCAGGCAGGTGCTGGCCGCGACCCAGGTGCGGAACTCCAATTCGGGGTCCGGTGCGTCGCCGAGCAAGGCGTCGACGATGGCCTTCTGGGTGGCGAACTGGCTGTCCAGGTGGCGGGCGCGCAGGGCCGGCGTGTCGATCATCAACCGAAGGCGGGCGAGCAGCAGGTCCTTCTCGGGCGACGAGCGCGCTCCCGGCGCCTCGTCGGCGGGTCCGACGGCGGTACGGGTCGTTTCGACCAGGGTCCGGGTCGTTTCGACCAAGGTCCGCCCGATCCGGCGCACCAAGGGCTCGTCGGCCGGTCGGGCTGCGACCCGGGCCGCGATGAGGGGGTCGTACCGGTCGTAGAGCACCAGGTCTTCCTTGGTCGGGAAGTGCCGGTAGACGGTCATCGTCGAGACCCCGGATGCCCTTGCGACGTGGTCGACGGTGGTCGCGTCGTAGCCGTGCTCGATGAACAGCCGCATCGCGTGCGACTGGATCATGCGCTGGGTCTCCGTCCGCCGGCGTTCGCGCAGATTTGGCCTTTCGCCACTCATGTGCGATACAGTACCGTGCTGGTAGTTACTAACAGATCGAGAGTTACTAACATATCGAGGTGAGTGGAATGGGCAGACTGGCTGGCAGGACCGCCGTGGTGACCGGAGCCTCGCGCGGCATCGGGCGGGCCATCGCCCTGCGTCTCGCCGCTGACGGCGCGGACGTCGCCGTGCACTACGGCGGTAGCGAATCCGCGGCGAACGAGACGGTCGCCAGGATCGAGAAGGCCGGTGGGCACGCCTTCGCCGTCCGGGCCGAACTGGGAACGGCCGGGGACGTCGACACCCTGTTCACCGGCCTGGAGCGCGGGCTGGCCGGGCGACCGCTGGACATCCTGGTCAACAACGCCGCGGCCCTCCCGGCCGGCCCGATCGAGACGGACACGCCGGAGCAGTTCGACCATCTCTTCGCGGTGAACGTCAAGGCGCCGTTCTTCATCATCCAGCGGGCGCTCCCGCTGCTGCGCGACGGAGGCCGGATCATCACCCTGACCTCGGTCGCCACCCGGGTGGCCCTCCCCGGCCAGACCTCCTTCGCCATGGGCAAAGGCGCCCTCGAGACGATGACCCTGACCCTGGCCAGTGCGCTGGGTACCCGCGGGATCACGGTCAACGCCGTCGCCCCCGGCGCCACCAAAACCGACGTGAACGTGCCCGTCTTCGAGGCCCCGGGCATCGAGGAGTTCCTCACCGGCCAGACCGCCCTCAACCGCCTCGGCCGGGCCGAAGACGTCGCCGACGCCGTCGCCTTCCTCGCCTCCGACGACGGCCGCTGGATCACCGGCCAGGTCCTCGACGCCAGCGGCGGCCTCCACCTCGGCGTCCGGAGCTGACCCCACAGCCCCCGCCACTGCCCCGGCAGCCGCCGCCATCCGGCGGTACCTCTTGCTCACCGGGCACAGCGAACCCGAAGGCAGGCGTCACGGTCCCACCGCAACCCCCGCCATTTGACGGTTTCATCGCCGGCCCCGGGGACGACAAGGACAGTCCATTCGGCACCAAAGGCCAAGGCGGCACGAGTGGCTGGGCGACGGCAGAGAAGACGCCGGCGGCCGGGTCCCACACGCCGCGTCGAGCGCGGCGGCCAGGAGTCCACCGAACCGGGCGCGTGCCTGGTCCCGTTCGTACGGCGTCAGCCTGGCCTCAATGCTCACTGAGCCGTCCACCTGCAGGGCCGTCCAGCCCCGTGTCCGCGTTGGCCAGGTCGCGGCCGGTGGCCGCCGCCGGGTCGTCTGCGAGTTCTAGCAAACCGGTGGCGGCCGCGCGTCGTACGTCACGCATCTCACCGAGGACGGCCGGCCGAACTTCACGAGCCGGCTCGCGGCGGCGGAGCGGGCCGGCCAGACGGTGGGGGCTCGAACGGCCGCTGTCGCAGATTCGGTGCTGATGGCGAACATGTGGCAGCTGTCGAGACGCCCGTCCGGTTGTGCAGGGCTGGAGAGGTCAGGCAAGCAGGAAGCCGCCGTCGACGGGCAGCGTGGCGCCGGTGACGAAGCTGGCCTGGTCGGACAGGAGCCAGGCAGCAGCGGTGGCGATTTCCAGCGGCTGGCCGAGGCGGTTCATCGGGCTGAAGGAGTTGAACTTGGCGACGATCTCGGCGGGGGCGTGCTCCATGCCGCCCAGGAACATTTCGGTGGCCGTGGAACCCGGGGCGACGGCGTTGATGCGCAGGTTCTGCTGGCCGTATTCGAAGGCGGCGGCTTTGGTCAGGCCGATCACGCCGTGCTTGGCGGCGATGTAGGGGGCCAGGCCGTAGTTGCCGATCAGACCGCCGACGCTGCTGGTGTTGACGATCGCGCCGCCGCCGTCGGCCAGCATGGCTTTGATCTCTGCCTGCATCGCCAGGAAGACACCCTTGAGGTTGACGTCCAGCAGGTGGTCGTAGGTCTTCTCGGTGTACTCGTGGAACGGTTCTACGGCGCTGGCGCCGGCGTTGTTGAACGCCGCGTCCAGACGTCCGTACAGACTGCGCGCCTGCTGCACGGCGGCGTCGATCGTGGCGCGGTCGGTGACGTCGATGCGGATCGAATCGACCTCGTGCCCCTGACCGCGCAGCTCGTCGCGCAGGGCTTCGATCGCTGCCACGTTGCGTGCGCCGATGACAAGCCGGGCGCCCTGGGAGGCGAAGTGCCGGGCGGCGGCGGCGCCGATACCCTGGCTCGCGCCGATGACCAAGGTGGACTTGCCGTCCAGCAAACCGGTAACCGTGGTGGACATCAGAAGAGTGCCTCTCTTGGGGGAAGCGGCAAGGAGCGTTACTCGCACTCGCATCGAGTGGCTGCTCCCGCCGTGGTGCTTCCAGCGTGGATCAGCGCAAGGACGTCAGCCAGTGCACCCTGCGGCGGTAGGACTCGCAGTACCCACCCTCACCAGCCCATCCTGGGCGAGACTGAGAAGGTGACCAACGAACGCAACCCGCTCGGCGCCGCGCTACGCCGCTGGCGTGACCGACTCGCCCCGGCAGACGTCGGCCTGCCACGCACCGAGGGGCGCCGCGCCGCCGGCTTGCGTCGCGAAGAACTCGCCACATTGGCGGGCCTTTCCGTGGACTATCTCGTCCGCCTGGAGCAGGGCCGCGCCACCCGGCCCTCCGAACAGGTCGTGGAGGCGCTGGCCCGCGCCCTGCACCTGGAGGCGTCCGAACGGGATCACCTCTACCGCCTCGCGCATCTGCCGCCGCCCGCGTCCGGACGTGTCTCAACGCACATCCCGCCCAGCGTCCAACGCCTGCTCGCCGGACTCGGAGATCAGCCCCTGGCCGTCTTCGGAGCGGACTGGACCCTGCTGACGTGGACGCCTCTGTGGTCCGCGCTGGTGGGCGACCCCGCCCAGATCCCGAAGAGCCAGCGCAACCTGGTGCGCGACACCTTCCTCGCCCCGCCCACCCGCGGGCACTGGCCCGTGCGCTCCGAACGCGGTCAAGGCGCCATCGAGGCCGCCCTCGTCGCCGACCTGCGTACCGCAGAAGCCACCTGCCCCGACGACCCCGACCTGCACCAGCTCATCCGCGAATGCCGGAAACACAGCCCCCGCTTCGCACAGCTCTGGTCCCATGGAGCCGTGGGACAGCACCTCCACGACCACAAGACCATCACCCACCCCCTCGTCGGGGACGTCACCCTCGACTGCGACGTCCTCACCGTCCCCGGAGCAGACCTCAAGATCGTCGTGTACACAGCACCCGCCGGAACACCGCCCGCAGAGAAACTCGACTTCCTCCGCGTCACCGCCATACACACCCACGCCACCACAGACACGCTGTAGCCCGCTGAATCAGGATTTCGCCGGGCGCGTGCTGTCGCGGCCGGACCAGGCCATGGACCTGCTCAACAACCCCCTACTGCAGATCCATCCCGGCCGCGCGATGGTCTGCGTGTTCGATCCGGACAAGGCGCTGTGCCAACTCGCCCGGGTCGAAGGCGCCGATTGGCTGCGGCCATGAAGCGAGGGTGCCCAAGATCCGCTTGTTACGACGGAAATGAGCACCTTCGCGACCGCACAGCACGTGGAGATCGACTATCAGCCGATAGCCCCGCGCGCAGCAACGTCCCGTACGAGTACGTGCTGGACGCGATGTTCGACCATGCCGTGCGCTGGGCGCGGGAGGACCGGCGGCCGCCCGCCGCCCCCAAGCTGGAGATCACCGACATCACCACCAGCCCGGCCACCGTGGCCAGGGACGCCAACCAGATCGCCCGTGGCGGCATCCGGCTCGCGGCGGTCGATGTCCCGACGGAGCGCAACACCGGCTGGGCGGCCGCCTCAGCGTTCGATCATTCGCATCTGCTCTTCGTTGTGGTGCTCGCCGGCGGCCGGGGGCAGATTGTCGAGCTTGGCGATCTGCTCGGCGGTCAGCTCGATGCCGTCGGCGGCGATGTTCTCCTCCACGCGGGCGACCCGCTTGGTGCCGGGGATCGGGACGATGTGCTCGCCCTTGGCCAGCAGCCAGGCCAAAGCGATCTGTGCCGGGGTGGCGTTCGCCTCGGCGGCGATGGCCTGCACCTCGTCGGCGAGGGCCAGGTTGCGCTGGAAGTTCTCGCCGGTGAAGCGCGAGTTGGTCTTGCGCCAGTCGGTGTCGGCGAACTGCTCGGGAGAGCGGATCTGGCCGGTGAGGAAGCCGCGGCCCAGCGGCGAATACGGCACGAAGCCGATGCCCAGCTCGCGCAGCACCGGCAGCACCCGCTCCTCCACGTCCCGGGTCCACAGCGAGTACTCCGACTGCACCGCGGTGACCGGGTGCACGGCGTGGGCGCGGCGGATCGTCTCCGGCCCGGCCTCGGACAGGCCGATGTGGCGGATCTTGCCCTGCTGCACCAGCTCGGCCAGGGTGCCGACGGTGTCCTCGATGGGTGTGTTCGGGTCGACGCGGTGCTGGTAGTACAGGTCGATGTGGTCGGTGCCGAGCCGCTTGAGGGAGCCTTCGACGGCGGTGCGGATGTTGGCCGGGCTGCTGTCGAGATGTCCCGGACCGCCGCCGGCGTGCGAGATCATGCCGAACTTGGTGGCCAGCACGACTTCGTCCCGGCGGCCCTTCAGGGCGCGGCCGAGGAGTTCCTCGTTGGCGTACGGGCCGTAGATCTCGGCGGTGTCGAGGAAGGTGACGCCCAGTTCCAGCGCCCGGTGGATGGTGCGGATGGACTCGGCGTCGTCGGTGCCCGCGCCGGTGTAGCCGGAGGACATGCCCATCGTGCCGAGGCCGATACGGGAGACGTCCAGATCTCTCAGGGTGGTGTGCTTCATGATCACCTCTCGGGGACGAGTTTGATGGTGGCGGCGCGTGAATCGGGGTTGACGACGCCGCCGATGATGTTGGCGGCGTAGCGGCGGTACTTGGTGCGGTAGACCTCGTCGATCTGGTCGTGGACGGCGGAGCCGGCGGGATCGGCGTCGGCGAAGGTGACGTCCGCTTCGACGCCGCCGGCCGAGATGCGGCCTTGGTGGCGAGTCTGGGTGCCGCGGTACCAGGCGCCGGAGCGTCCGTTCATGGAGCGGACATAGAGGTCATCGCCGACGCGGACAACCCACATCGTCACCGGGCGGCGCAGTGTGCCGTCGTCGCGGCGGGAGGCGAGGTCGAGTTCTTCGGCGTCGCCGATCGCGGTGAGTTCGTCGCTGGTCCAGGTGGCCATCGCGGACGTCTCCTTCGGGTCAGGGCTGGATGAGGACTTTCAGCGCGGTGCGGTCGTTCATGGCGCGGTAGCCGTCGGGCACCTGCTCCAGGCCGATCGCCTGGTCGAACACCCGGCCCGGCTCGACCGTGCCGTCCAGCACGTCGGGCAGCAGTTCCTCGATGTAGGCGCGCACCGGAGCAGGGCCGCCGGTCAGCGTGATGTTGGGGCCGAACAGGCTGCCGAACCCGATCGGGGCGTCCTCGTACTGCGGCACGCCGACCCGGCTGATCACCCCGCCGGGGCGGACCACGCCGACCGCCGTCTCGTAGGCGTTCATGTAGCCGACTGCCTCCAGCACCGCGTGGACGCCCTCGCCGCCGGTCAGCTCGCGTACGTTCTCGATGCCTTCGGCGCCGCGCTCGGGCACCACGTCGGTCGCGCCGAAGTCGATGCCGAGCTTGGTGCGGTTATCGTGGCGGCCCATCAGGATGATCCGCTCGGCTCCGAGCCGCTTGGCCGACAGCACCGCCATCAGCCCGACCGCGCCGTCGCCGATGACCGCCACTGTCGTGCGCGGGCCGACCTGGGCCTGCTTGGCGGCGTGGTGGCCGGTGCCGTACACGTCGGCCAGGGTCAGCAGCGACGGCAGCAGCGGCGAGTCCTCGCCAACGGGCAGCTTGACCAGCGTGCCCTGCGCCTGCGGCACGCGGATTGCCTCGGCCTGGCCGCCGCACACGCCGCCGGCGGCCCAGAAGCCGCCGTTGTGGCAGGAGGTGTGCAGGCCCTCGCGGCAGAAGACGCAGGTGTTGTCCGAGTAGGCGAACGGCGCCACCACCACATCGCCGCGCTTGAGCCCGGACATCTCCTGCCCGAGGTCCTCGATCACGCCGAGGAACTCATGCCCCATCGGGGTGCCCTGCGCCGAAGCCGGCAGGGAGTGGTACGGGTGCAGGTCGCTGCCGCAGATGCACGAGCGCACGATGCGCACGATTGCGTCGGTGGGCTGCTGGATCGCCGGGTCGGGCGCGTTCTCCACGCGCACGTCCCCGGCACCGTACATGAAAGTAGCTCGCATCAGAGTTTTCCGTATCTCGTATTCGATCGTCGGACCTACCCGCGGCCGGTTGACCGGCACGCCTGGTCCAAGTCCGTTACAGGTAAATCCGGCCTGCCGCCGCAAGGGCTGGCACCGACCTGCTCGACCAGCCCGAGAAACTCGGGGCCGATCCGGCCGCCGTGAGGCTGGGCCGGTTTCGGGGTGTCCGGCCACAGGCCGCTGCCGCATCTGCGGGACCACGTCGGTCGGTTCGTACAGTTTCGGCTCCGGCACGGTCTCCACCCACACGTCACCGGCGCTGTAGATCAACGTTGCCCTCGTGCGCCCTTTCCGTGGTGAATGCCGAGGTTTTCTCTGGTCAACCTCCATCAAACGCGCGCGCTCGGCCACGCGGCAGGGCCTGCTGTTACAGGTAATGACAGAACCCCCCAGCGGGGTTTACGGGGCCCCTTGCGCTGCCCGTGCCTGGGCCGGCAGGGGTATGGACGCGGTGCGGGGTGCGTCCTCGACGCGATGGACAGTGCGGGGCATGGTTTCGCGCCGCGGGTCGCGCACTTTGGGATGTAGAGCCAGGATGTCGGTGGCGCGGGTCAGGTCTGGTCCGGGGCCGCCGGCCGCGCCTCGGCGAGGTCCTGAGTGGCCGCCCAACTGGCGAGCATCTTGAGTCCGTCGGCGGTGGGGCTGTTGGGGGCGGCGGTGTAGACGTTGAGGGTCAGGCCGGGTTCGGAGGGCAGCTCCATCGATTCGAAGTTCAGGTCGAGCTGGCCGACAACCGGGTGGCGCAGCCGTTTCTGACCGCTGCGGTGGAACTGCACGTCGTGGGAGGCCCAGCGCTGCCGGAAGACCTCGCTCTGCGTCGAGAGCTCCCCGACCAGTTCGATCAGCGCCCGGTCGTGCGGGTTGCGGCCCGCTTCGAGCCGGAGCATGGCGGCGGCGTCGTTGGCGATCCGGTCCCAGTCGACGAAGAACTCGCGCGCGGCCGGGTCGAGGTAGAGGAACCGGGTGGTGTTCGCCGGTCGGCGGGGGTCGGCGAGGACGGGGGCGTAGAGGGCGCGGGCGAGGCGGTTCATGGCGACGATGTCGTGGCGGCCGTTGCGCACCCAGGCCGGTGCGTCGGTGATGGCATCGAGTACCTGCTGGATCGCGGGCCGCACACTGGTCGGCGGCGTGCGGCGGCCGCGAGGGCCGGGGCCGGCGGCCCGGGCCAGGGAGAACAGGTGGTCACGCTCGGCCTCGTCCAACTGCAGAGCGCGGGCCAGGGCGTCCAGCACGCTGTCGGAGGCACCGGAGAGGATCCCCCGCTCCATGCGGACGTAGTAGTCGATGGAGACGCCGGCGAGCATCGCGACCTCCTCCCGTCGCAGTCCCTTGACACGGCGGTTGCCGCCGTAGGCGGGTAGTCCTGCCTGCTCAGGCGTGATGCGCGCCCGCCGCGAGCTGAGAAACTCACGGACCTCGGCGCGGTGGTCGATCTGGCCCATAACCCCAGGATAAGCAAGGTGGCGGGAGCAAAGGAGGTAACGCCAGTACCCCGAACAAGGGGCACTCCCTCGGCCGCCCGGATTCGTCGTTGACTGGGAGCATCCGACCCGCAACGAACACCGCCGAGGAGGTAGCAGCGTGAACACCACCGGCTGGACCACCAACGAACTCCACCGGATCGGCGGCGCGACCGAACTGCGGGTCGCGTCGTACCGGCCGCACGGCACCCTGCGGCCGTATGTCACCATCTGGACCGTCGCCACCGACGACGCGATCTATGTCCGGTCCGCGTACGGCCCGGACGACCCGTGGTTCCGGCGGGCGCTTGCCGGCGGCCGCGCCGCATCCGGGCCGGCGGGGTCGAACGCGACGTCGAGTTCATCCACCTGGACCCGGCACATGTGAACGTCGACGCCACCTACCACACGAAACACGACCGGTACGGCCCGGCCATCGTCGGCTCCGTCACCGACGACCGCGCCACACTTCGGCTGGCCCCGCGGTGACCGACCGTCTGAATCGACGCAGGTTCCTGCGTGCAAGCGCCCTGACCGCAATGGCAGTCACGGGAAGTACCTGGTTGTTGGGCTGCAGCACCGAGACCCCGAAGGGTACCGACGACGTCCTGCCGGTCGTCACCTACGCCGTGAGCGGGCTGGGCACCGCAGTCGAGGAGTACGCGGCGGCCTGCCCCGGCGCCACCGTCGGGGACGGGCTCGCCGTGCGCGGCGAAGAGGTCCACCAGGCGAGCGCCGTCGTCCTGTCATGACTGCGGCGCGTCGGCCTGCGCTGACCACCCCCGCACAAGTGCCCTAGAGGAGGTGCAGGTCGCGTGCGGCCTGGATTGCGGCTTTGCGGTCGCCGACACCGAGTTTTCGGTAGATCGCGCGGCAATGTGTCTTCACGGTGTTGAGCGTCACATACAGCTCCGACGCGATGTCGCGTTGCGACATATTCGCGGGCAGGTACCGCAAGACGGCCATCTCCCGCTCAGTCAGTTGCTCGACGAGCACGGCGACTCGACTGCCCCTCACCTCAGCGATGCCATGGCGAGATTCGGTGCGAGTCAAGTATCGACCGGCAACGCCAGGGTCAGGGCACCTAGCGAGGACGGACCGGGCTTCTGCAAGGAGCGGCTCTCCGGCGGAATCACCCAAGCCGATGAGCGTGTCGCCACAGGCCGTCAGGACGAAACCAAGAGCAAGATCGGTGGACGCCCGTCTGGCCAAGTTCAGAGCGTGCACCGCGTCCGCGTGAGCGCGAGCGGGGTCACCGCCGGTTCGTGCTCGAATCGCATACGCAGGTGCGACACCGTGGTAGGCGGCCAGCCCGAACCTTTGTGCAGTGTCTACTGCTGTGGACGCAGCGGTCTGAGCGCTCGCTGCGGAGTCGTCATCGAACTCCACAATGGCCTGGTACACGAGGGCCAAGACGTGTGCTGTTCGGAACCGTTCGGCAGCGGCTTTCTCTGCCGCGAACCGGAGGGCCCGCCTGGCTTCGTCGGTCTGCCCCGCCCAGGCGTAGGCCGCGCCAGTAGCGGTCGCGAGATCGCACGAGTATGACATCAGTTGATCGGTCGCGGTCACCTGTCGAGCGGTGTCGAGCGCAGTGGCGACGTCACCTCGGGCGAGCGAGATGTTCATGCGCAGGGAGATCGCCGGGGTCTGGTCGAAGCCCTCCGGCGCCACATCGAGCATGATGTCGAGCCAACCCTCCGAATGCGAATAACGACCGCCGATGTATTCGCACCAGCCATACAGCAGAGCGCACCACGTCACGGTTTTCGCCACGTCGCCAAGTTGTTCGAGGAAACCCCGGAGGGTTTCGGTCTGGCCACTGGCGAGCAGCCGCGGTCCGTGGACGAGCAGAAGTTGGGCCGCTTTGTGGACGTCACCGCCGGCAAGCCGATGGACGATTGCTTGGCCATGGTCGCCCTGGGATTCAAACCACGCCGCGGCGCGTGCGTGGAGGTCGGGTATCCGCTCCGGGAACGCTTGGTGTGCTTCGAGCCGAAGCAGATCGCGAAGCAGGTGGTGGTAGCGAAACCAGGTGCGGGTGCGATCGAGACCGATCAGGAGTTGGTTCACGCTTGCGGTGTCGCTCAACCACTTCGCGCCGCCGGCTGCGCCGGTGACGGAATCGACAAGGGCGCCATTGAGCTGTTCGAGGATCGATGTCTCCAGGAGGCGTTGGCGATCGTCCACATCGACCGCGGCGAGGAACTCGTCGCGGAGATACTCGACAACAAGTTGATCGTCGCCCCGGAACGCTTCGATGAACTCGCTGGGGTCGGTAGCCCGTTCAAGAGAGAGACCCGCGAGCACGAGTCCGGCAGCCCAGCCTTCGGTGCGGCCACAGAGCTGATCGAGAAGAGCTCGGTCGAGCGATTGCACCGCAGAACCGAGCAGACCGGAGGCCTCGTCGGTATCGAAACGTAAATCGGCACCTCGAATCTCCGCGATCTGATCGCGTACTCGTAACCGACCGAGCCGGAAGGGCGGATCGATCCGGGTGGAAAGCACGATGGTGACCTGGTGCGGGCAGAGATCGATGAGGCGTTCCATGCCCCGCTGCACGCTGCCGTTGTCGATCAGGTGGTAGTCGTCGATGACGACCACGAGCGGGCCGGCGACTTCGGCGAGCTCGTTCACAAGAGCGGATACAACGACGAGGTCGTCGCCATTCGAGCCGACCACGACCGACTTCAAGTCGCTTGCGGCGATCGGGTGAGCTTGCCCGATGGCTTCGACCAGGTAGGACCAGAACCGGGCCGGATCCGAATCGCTCTCCTCTGCCTGCAGCCACGCGACAGCTTCGGGCCGGCTGGCCAACCACGACGCTAGCAGGGTTGACTTGCCTGAGCCGGCCGGAGCGCTCACCAAGACCAAGCGGGCGTGGCTGTCGATGCCGGAGTCGAGGATGTCGTCGAGTCGGGACCGGCGAACAAGCTGACCGGGCGGCACGGGTGGACGCAGCTTCGTAGCCGCCAGGCTCATCCCCCACACCGCGGTCACCTTCAAGACCCTACAGCCCGGATCTCACCCGGGTGAGATGGCGAATCGTGTGAGGCCGCGTCATGCCCCTCGTCGTGATGATCGAGCCATGTCCCAGCCAACCACCTACGAGATCGTGATCCGAGGCCGAGCCAGCGCTCGGCTCCTGCGGCCGCTCCTCGACGACTTCACCATCGACCATGCGAGCGACGGCGTCACCCGCCTGGTCGGCAACATCGGTGACGCCTCTCACATGCACGGAGTCTTGGCCCATCTGACGTCGGTCAACATCGAAGTGATCTCCATCGCGCCCCTCGACAGCGCCCCGTAGAGCGAACCTCGAACCGACTCGTCCATGCGACCACCTCACCCACACAACACGCTCGGAGTCCGCCCGTGATCACGGTTTCAGGTATCACCAGCGGGCGGGCGGGGCCGGACTCGGCGGCGCAGCTGGCCAGGACGGCGCGCGTGAAGAGCACCATCATCCGAAGGGAAAGCAGTCATGGGATCTCAACAGCAGCACGCTGCGACAGGCGGCGACGGCAACAGCAGGGCGACGGCGGGAAGCACGATGCAGGCCATCGTGCAGGACACCTACGGCTCAGCCGACGTCTTGCGCCTCGCGCGGATCACCCGACCGGAGGTCGCCGACAACGGGGTGCTCCTACGAGTGCACGCGGCAGGGCTCGATCGGGGCACGTGGCATGTGATGACGGGCCGGCCGTACCTGCTCCGCCTCGCCTTCGGAATCCGCGGACCGAAGAACCCGGTGCCCGGGCGAGATGTCGCCGGCACGGTCGTTGCGGTCGGTTCGGCGGTGACCAGGTTCTCCCCCGGTGACCAGGTGTTCGGGATCGGCCAAGGCTCGTTCGCCGAGTACACCGTGGCCCGGGAGGACAAGCTGGCCCGCAAACCGGTGAACGCCACCTTCGAGCAGGCCGCGGTGGTTCCGGTCTCGGCGGTCACCGCCTTGCGGGGTGTATGCGATGCCGGCGGTGTCCAGCAGGGACAGAAGGTGTTGATCACCGGTGCGTCGGGCGGCGTCGGCAGCTACGCCGTGCAACTGGCCAAGGCCTTCGGGGCGGAGGTCACCGGCGTGTGCAGCACCACGAAACTCGACATGGTGCGATCCCTCGGTGCCGACCAGGTCATCGATTACACCCGCGACGACTTCGCCGACGGTACCCACCGCTACGACCTGATCGTCGACATCGCAGGGAACCCCGCCCTGTCACGGCTCCGCCGCGCGCTCACGCCCACCGGGACGGCCGTCCTCGTCGGCGGTGAGGAGGGCGAAGACTTGACGGGAGGCATGGGCCGGCAGCTACGGGCCCTGGTCCTGTCACGGTTCGTGGGCCAGCGGCTGACTGGTTTCGTCCCCAAGGAGCGCTCCAGCGACCTCGAACGGCTCACCGAGCTCATCGAGGCGGGCAAGGTGACGCCGAGTATCGACAGAACCTACTCGCTGGATCGAGTGCCGGAGGCCATGCGCTACCTCGTTGCCGGGAAGGCGCGAGGGAAGGTCGTCATCACAGTCTGAGCGAACCTCGCCGGTCCCCACATACGTCGCGGTCCACGAAGTCACGATCGTCACCGGGGTCACCAAACTGGTCGCCGTCGAAGGATCGTTGCGCGGGTGAACTTCTCATCAAGCAAAAACTTAGAAAGGACAGTCCAGCCATGACAACCCGAAAGATCGCGGTCGCGGTGGGAGCCTTGTTCATCGTGCAGATGGTGTCGGCCATGATCGGCACTACGCTCACCCAGGCATTCATCGACGGTAACTCCGACAAAACGGCGCTGACGGCCGGCGTAGCGCTCATGATGTGCTCGGCCCTGGCCGTGGTAGGAATCGGCCTCCTCATGTACCAAGTCCTCAAGGGCTTCAACCAAAAGCTGGCCCTCTGGTACCCGGTAATGAGGGTCGTCGAGTTCGCGGTCTCCGCCACCTGCGGCATCTACCTGTTGACCCAGCTGCAAGCCGTCCCCAATACGATGTTGTGGATATACATTCCCACAGCCATCGGCGGACTGGTGTTCACCTACCTGCTGTTCGTGTCAAGAATAGTTCCTCAGCCCATCGCGGTCCTCGGACTCATCGGCTACGCTCTGCTTCTGCTGGGAGTGGCGCTGGACCTCCTCGGTGTCCTGGACATGGACATGGGACTGGGCATGATCTTGCTGGCTCCGGGCGGGTTGTTCGAAGTCCTGGTCCTGCCCATCTGGTTATTCGCCAACGGCTTCAAACTGCCTCAGCCGGCGCGGGTTAGCGCGGCGTAGCCAACCGGCACGTGTTAGCTAAGGCCTCCGGCGGATTCACCTGCCGGGGCCTTTTCTTTTTATCTATAAAAATGAAAAGCCCCGAGTCAGCCAACCGGACGCCGGGGCTTTCTCAAGCGCTTGGAGACGATCTCAGCGCGCGTTTCCGGCCGTGGGCACTCTTATAGACGGAGCCCGCCTCCGTCATCGAGATCGGCCAACACCGCAGGCAAACCCACACTCAGCATTCTCCGCCGGACGTGCCCCAACAGTCTGGCCATGAAGAACCCGCCGATGCCGGTGAAGCCGGTGTGTTCGAAGACGAAGCGCGTACCACCGGCGTGCGATTCGAGTCGGTAGACGACCTCCGTGACGTCGCCGCCTTCGTCACCGGTCCACGAATAGCGAAGCAGCGACGGCTCGTTCACCTCGAGCACCTCGCAGTCGACGACGCCTCTCCAGCCGGGCTTCGGCTTCGCAACGAACTGGAACTTCGCGCCTGCGGCCGCTCTGAATCCATCGGCCCGGCCGCCGGCGCCGGTAGCGGTCCACAGCGGGATGAGTGCCGGATCGGTGACGGCTCGCCAGACGGTCAGTGGGGAATACGGATAGTCGTGGATGATGCGGATGGCGCTCACTCGGGGCTCCTCACGCTGTGGGAATGTCAGGTGATTCGATGCTCATGCCGCTGGATGTCAACGGCCAAGTGCGTGTCGCCGCTGGTGGCCATGTAGAAGTCCCCGCCTCTTCGTAGTTGACTACTTCTTGATCAGGCGTGCTGGTGTCCTGGTTCGTGCCTGTTTCATCCGGAAGGACTCG
>NZ_JBICRM010000051.1:0-49158 GCF_043197025.1 Nonomuraea marmarensis | reverse complement strand
TTCTTCTTCTGCGGCGGCGGCTCCGCCGCCGCGCTTGAACGAGATTTTAGAGACGGTGTCGGTGGTGCGGATGGCGTCGGCCGCGTGCAGGCCGCCATCGCGGGAGAGCTGGGTGGCGGCGGTCTCGACACCGGACAGCAGCGCGTCCATCGGCAGCCGCTCGCCGATCAGGCCGGTGGAGCAGACGGCGATCTCGCCCGCGGAGTCCGCCAGCACCGCGGCCACCTTCTCGGCGGTGGCGTGAGTGTCCTGGAAACCTTCGGGACCGGTGCAGGCGTTGGCTCCGCCGGAGTTGAGCACCACGGCTCGTAGCCGCCCGCCTGTCAGGACCTGCTGCGACCACAACACGGGGGCGGCCTTCACGCGGTTGGCGGTGAAGACGCCGGCGGCGGCGCGGCTGGGTCCGTCGTTGACGACGAGGGCCAGGTCGCGGGCGCCGCCGGACTTGATCCCAGCGGCGACGCCCGCGGCTCTAAAACCCAGGGGGGCGGTAACGCTCATGGTGCGACTCCTGTCAGGGGAAGGCCGAGCTCTTCCGGCAGGCCGAGGGCGAGGTTCACGCTCTGGATGGCGCCTCCGGCCGTGCCCTTGGTGAGGTTGTCGATGGCGATGACGGCGACCACGCGGCCCGCGCGCTCGTCGAGCGTCACCTGCAGGGCGGCGGTGTTGGCGCCGTAGGTCATGGCGGTGGCCGGCCAGATGCCCTCGGGCAGGAGCTTGACGAACGGCTCTCCCTTCAGCGCCACCTCGTACGCGGTCCGCAGCGACTCCTTCGTGACGCCGGGCGCGGCGGGCGCGGTGCAGGTGGCCAGGATGCCGCGGCTCATGGGGGCCAGGGTCGGGGTGAACGACACGCGTACCGGGCCGCCCGCGACGGCCGAGAGGCCCTGCTCCATCTCGGGGGTGTGCCGGTGGACGCCGCCCACGCCGTACGCGCTGACCGAGCCCATGACCTCGCTCCCGAGCAGGTTTGGCTTGAGCGACTTGCCCGCGCCGCTGGTGCCGCTGGCGGCCACCACGACCACGTCGGGCCCCGTCAGCCCGGCGGCGAACGCGGGCGACAGGGCGAGCAGAACGGAGGTCGGGTAGCAACCGGGGACCGCGATGCGGGTGGCCGTGCGCAGGACGTCGCGCTGGCCCGGCAGCTCGGGCAGGCCGTACGGCCAGGTGCCGACGTGCTCGCCGCCGTAGAACTCCTGCCAGGCGGCGGGGTCGGCGAGCCGGTGGTCGGCGCCGCAGTCGACCACGATCGTCTCCTCGCCGAGCTGGGCGGCGACGGAGGCCGAGTGGCCGTGCGGCAGCGCCAGGAAGACCACGTCGTGCCCGGCGAGCGTGTCGGCGGTGGTGTCCTCGATGACGCGGTCGGCCAGTTGCGGCAGGTGGGGCTGGTGGGCGACCAGGCGGCTGCCCGCGCTGGAGGCCGCGGTGAGCGCGCCGATCTCGAACTCGGGGTGGCCGAGCAGGAGGCGCAGCAGCTCCCCGCCCGCGTAGCCGCTGGCTCCCGCGATCGCCGCCCTCATCCGACTGCCTCCTGCATAATCATGCATCGCCACTCATGACCTTGCCTTCTTGTGAGGATAATGCACTGTAGAGGATGAGTATGCAAGCTGGTGTGCCACATGGTGAGACAGTTCTCTCCAAGTGGCGGCGATGAATCAGCGCATGAGTGATGTCCAGCCGGCGCGGAGGGGCGGTCCGGGGCCGGTGGGGCGGGACGCCCATCGACGTGGCCGCCTCGCCCGACTGGACGCGGGTGACGTGTCGCGGGCCCAGCTCACGCCCGAGGGCGACCGGGCCGCTCCGATCGGCGTCAAGGGCGGGCTGGGGTTCTGCCCTAGGTGCTCATGTACTGGGCGGGAGCGCGGCTCGCTACGGGCGGCGCCACGGGCCGGTGATGCCCAGGACGTGGCCCGGCGAGTAGATGTTGGCGAACATGGTCGAGCCGTCGGCGTCGAAGGTGGGTCCCGCGAACTCGCTGTTGTTGAGCTCGTTGCGGGCCAGCGGGTACGACGTCCCCTGCTGGGTGACCCCCACCAGGTGGCTGAGTCCCTCGCCGTCCTCGGCCAGGATCACCCCTCCGTACGGCGAGAGCACGATGTTGTCGGGACCGTCGAAGTGCGTGTCTTGGTCGGGGTCCGGGTTGACGCCGAAGATGGTCTTGAGGGTGACCGTCTGGCTGCCCGGGTCGTAGAACCACACCTGGCCGTCGTGCTCGTTGACGCTGCCGTCGGCGGCGCGGGCGAAGCTGGCCACGAAGTACGCCCCACCGTCGCCCCAGTAGGCGCCCTCCAGCTTGCGCGACCTGGTGACCTGGTCGTCGGCGAACTGGGAGCGTACCGAGACCGTGCGGGCGTCGCGGTCGGGCACGTCCACCCACCGGACCCGGTACCTGGTGCCGGGCTTGGTGGCCTCCGACAGGTCGGCGACGTGCTCGGAGCCGCGGAAGCAGCTCATCGCCTGCAGCCGGCCCGCCGTGTCGCCGCCCTTGGACGTGGCCAGGGCGCGCAGCGCTCCCTTGCGACCGCGGAAGCCCTCCGGCGGGAGCCAGCGGAAGTACAGCCCGTGCGGCTCATTGGCGTCCTCGGTCAGGTAGATCGCCGAGGTACGCGGGTCGACGGCCACGGCCTCGTGCGCGTAGCGGCCGAGGAACTTCAGCGGCACCGGGTCCTCGTTGGCCCGCCGGTCGAAGGCGTGCACCTCGAAGACGTAGCCGTGATCCTTCTGGAAGAAGGCGCCGGCGCGCTGCTCGCTCTCCTCACAGGTCAGCCAGGTGTTCCAGGGGGTCGGGCCGCCCGCGCAGTTGTTGTGGGTGCCGGCCAGGCTGACGTATTCGGTGCGGCGGTCGCCGCCGGGGCCGACGACGATGTTCGTGGTGCCGCCGCCCGCGACCGGGTCGTAGGTCAGGCCCGGCAGGGCGGGCACCTGGAAGGGCTCATCGAGGGCGATCTCGTGGTTGCAGACCAGCGTCGTCCCCGTGCGGGTGCTGAAGCAGGCCATCCCGTCGGGGTCGCTCGGCGTGGGCTGGCCGCTCTCCAGCAGCGTGACGCCCGCCTCCGCGACGATCTTGTACGAGAACCCGGCGGGCAGGGCGAGTAACCCGCCCGGGTCCGGCACGAGCGGGCCGTAACCCGCGGCCCGGCCGACGGCCGCACGGGCGGCGCCGGGGCCGGCGATGGCCTCGACACTGCCCACGAGGGCGATGCCGAGACCGCCGGCGGCGCTGTGACGGAGGAACGAACGACGGGATACCGGTGCGGACACGGGACATCGCCTCCAGCGTGAGGGAGTGCTTACCAGCGAGCTAGTACCATGTCTTCCACATAAATGACGAATGAATACACGATGAACGACATTTCCTGAAATTGGGTTTACGTACCCAAAGAAACGGGCCGCCGCCCGTCCGGGGGCAGCGGCCCGTACGGGTGGCGTCAGCGCAGGAAGGCAGCGGCGACGCCCGCGTCCACCGGGACGTGCAGGCCCGTGGTGTGGGTGAGGTCGTTGCCGGTGAGGGCGAAGACGGCGGCGGCCACGTGCTCGGGCAGGACCTCGCGCTTGAGCAGGGTCCGCTGCGCGTAGAACTCGCCGAGTCTCTCCTCCTCGACCCCGTAGACGGCCGCGCGGTTGGCGCCCCAGCCGGAGGCGAAGATGCCCGAGCCGCGTACGACGCCGTCCGGGTTGATGCCGTTGACGCGGATGCCGTGCCCGCCCAGCTCGGCGGCCAGCAGACGGACCTGGTGCGCCTGGTCGGCCTTGGCCGCGCCGTAGGCGACGTTGTTCGGGCCGGCGAAGACGGCGTTCTTGGAGGAGATGTAGATGATGTCGCCACCCATGGCCTGATTTATCAGGACCCGGGCGGTCTCGCGGGAGACCAGGAACGAGCCCCTGGCCATGACGTCGTGCTGCAGGTCCCAGTCGGCCAGGCTGGTCTCCAGCAGCGAGCGCGACAACGACAGGCCGGCGTTGTTGACGACGAGGTCCACGCCGCCGAACGCCAGCACGCCCGCGCGTACGGCCGCGGCGATCTGCTCCTCCGACGTGACGTCCACCCCGATCGCCACGGCGACGTCGGACACCCGGTACGCGGCGGCGCCGATCTCGGCGGCCACCTTCTCCGCGGCGGCCAGGTCGCGGTCGGCGACGATCACGCACGCGCCCTCGGCGGCCAGGCGGCGCGCGGTGGCCGCGCCGATGCCCGAGCCGCCGCCGGTGACCAGCGCGATCCGCGTGGCCAGCGGCTTGGGCCTGGGCAGGCGGCGGAGCTTGGCCTCCTCCAGCTCCCAGTACTCGATGCGGAACTTCTCCGACTCGGGAATGGGCGCGTAGGTAGAGACGGACTCGGCGCCGCGCATGACGTTGATCGCGTTGACGTAGAACTCGCCGGCCACCCGCGCGGTCTGCTTGTCCTTCCCGAAGGAGAACATGCCGACGCCGGGCACCAGCACGATCGCCGGGTCCGCGCCGCGCATGGGCGGCGAGCCGGGGGTGGCGTGCCGCTCGTAGTAGGCGGTGTAGTCGGCGCGGTAGGCGGCGTGCAGCTCGCGCAACCGTTCGACCGCCTGCTCCAGCGGCGCGTCCGGCGGCAGGTCGAGCACGAGCGGCGCGACCTTCGTACGGAGGAAGTGGTCCGGGCACGACGTGCCCAGGGCCGCCAGGCGCGGGTGCTCGGCGCGGGAGAGGAAGTCCAGCACCTCGGGGGTGTCGGTGTAGTGGCCGACCACGCGGACGTCGGTGGCGGCCAGGCCGCGGACGTACGGGAACAGGGCGGCGGCCCGCTCGTGCCGCGCCGCCTCCTGAAGGGTTTCATACACCGTGGCGCCGAACGGGTTGTCGCGGCCATGATCGGCCAGGTACGCCTCCGCGGTGCGGATGATCTCCAGCGAGCGGGACTCGCACTCCTCCGACGTGGCGCCCCAGGCGGTGATGCCGTGGCCGCCGAGGATGCAGCCGATCGCCTGCGGGTTGGCGTCCTTGATGGCGGCGATGTCCAGGCCGAGCTGGAAGCCGGGCCGCCGCCACGGCACCCACACGACCCGGTCGCCGAACACGCGCCCGGTCAGCTCCTCACCGTCGGCCGCGGTCGCCAGGGCGATCCCGGCGTCGGGGTGCAGGTGGTCGACGTGCGCGGACTCGACCAGGCCGTGCATGGCGGTGTCGATCGACGGCGCGGCCCCGCCCTTGCCGTGCAGGCAGTAGTCGAACGCGGCGACCATCTCGTCCTCGCGCTCCACGCCCGGGTAGACGCCTTTGAGTGCGCGCAGCCGGTCCAGGCGGAGCACGGCGAGGCCCGGTTCCTTCAGGGTGCCGAGGTCGCCGCCCGAGCCCTTGACCCAGAGCAGCTCGACCTCCTCCCCCGTCACCGGGTCGGGCGCCCGGCCCTTCGCGGAGGTGTTGCCGCCCGCGAAGTTGGTGTTGCGCGGGTCGGCTCCCAGGCGGTGAGAGCGTTCCAGTAGTTCCTTCATGGTTGGTCAGGCCCCCCAGCCGGCCTGGGTGCCGCCGACCCGCTCGGCGACGATTTTCGCGAAATATCCGGATTTTGCATACGCGGCCATCGGATCGCGCGCCAGGCCCATCTCCTCCCGCAGCTCGGCGAGCAGCGGGCGCACGTCGGTGTTGTACGCGTCCATGAACACCGCGTTGGCGCCCAGCACGTCACCCTCGGACTGGGCGGCGGCCAGCGCCTCCCGATCCACTAGCAGCGCCTTCGCGGTGGCCTCCTGAACATTCATCACCGACCGGATCTGACCCGGAATCTTCGGCTCGATGTTGTGACACTGGTCCAGCATGAACGCCACCCTGCGGGGGGCTTCGCCCCCCGCACTCCCCCCGAAAGGCTTGGCGCTTCGCGCGTCTTCCCCGTCGTCCAAGGCTCCGCCTTGGACGACCTCGTACATGATCCGGAACAGCTGGAACGGATCCGCCGCCCCCACCATCAGGTCGTCGTCGGCGTAGAAGCGGGAGTTGAAGTCGAACCCGCCGAGCTTGCCCTCGCGCAGCAGGAACGCCACGATGAACTCGATGTTGACGCCCGGCGCGTGATGCCCGGTGTCCACCACCACCTGCGCCTTCGGCCCCAGCTTGACGCAGTGCGCGTACGCGGTGCCCCAGTCGGGCACGTCGGTGGCGTAGAAGGCGGGCTCGAACAGCTTGTACTCCAGCAGGAAACGCTGGCCCTCGCCCAGCCGGTCGTACACCTCGGCCAGCGACTCCGCCAGCCGGTCCTGGCGGGACCTGATGTCGTCCTGGCCCGGGTAGTTGATGCCGTCGGAGAACCACAGCTTGAGCGTGCCGGAGCCGGTGGCGTCCATGATGTCCACGCATTCGAGCAGGTGGTCGGTCGCCTTGCGGCGCACCCCGGCCGACGGGTGGGTGACGCTGCCCAGCATGTAGTCGTCGTCCTGGAAGACGTTGGAGTTGATCGCCCCGATGCCGACGCCCAGCTCGCGCGCGTGCCTGGCCAGGTCGGCGTAGTCGTCCACCTTGTCCCACGGGATGTGCAGGGCGACCGTGGGCGCCACCCCGGTGTAGGCGTGCACCTGGGCGGCGTCGGACAGCTTCTCGTACGGGTCGCGCGGCACCCCCTTCTGCGCGAACACCTTGAACCGGGTGCCGCTGTTGCCGAACGCCCAGGACGGCGTCTCGATGTGCTGCGCGCGAAGCGCCGTTTTGATGTCTGTCATGACTCCCCGATCAATCCAGGTGGAACACTTCGTCCAACGCGCGCATGCCCTCGTCGGGGCGCCCGTCGAGATCCTCGAAGAACGGCGCCATCTCGGCCTGCCAGCGGGCGTTGACCTCGGTCTCGGCCATGGCCTTCTTGGCGGCCGCGAAGTCGTCGGTCTCCAGGTAGCCCACGAGCAGGCCGTCGTCTCTGAGGAAGAGCGAGTAGTTGTGCCAGCCGGTGCTCGTGAGCGCCTCGCGCATGTCCGGCCAGACGTCACGGTGGCGTTCGCGGTACTCCGCCAGCCGCTCTGGGCGGACTTTCAGCAGGAAGCAGGCGCGTTGCACTGGCACTCCTCTCAAAACGTTTTAATCTCTGTCGAGGAAACTATGATTACTGGTCGTTGCTGTCAATGTGATGCCGGCCCTGGGGCACAGGCGGGAGTGGTGACACGTTTTAATCAGGCAGGGATGATGCGGGCGTCGCCGGCCCGGATGGTGATCGTCTCGCCTCCGGGTGTGGTCACGTCGGCGTCCTCCTCGGTGTGGTTGATCGCGAACAGGTACGCGCGGCCGTCCGGGTGCGAGCGCCGTACCACCTCGACTCCCGGCGCGGCCTGGGCGGCGGGCTCGACGTTCGACTCGGCGCAGACCGTGGCCAGGACCTCGGCCAGGGCAGTGTCGTCGAGCCTGGTGGTCAGGTAGTGCGCGGCCCCCTTGCCCCACTCGTTGCGGGTCCAGGCGGGCTCGCCCGTGGCGTACGCGTCCAGGACCTTCGCGCCGGTGGCGTGCGCCACCTCGCTCCAGACGCTCCCCGTGGCGCCGGAGGCCAGCCGGATCGGGCCGTCCAGGGGGAAGAACTCCTCGACGGTCACGCCGAGCAGGTCCCGCCACGCGCCGGGGTAGCCGCCGAGGCGCACCCGCCCTCGCCGATGCCGCAACTGGCGCAACCATTCGTTAGTACGTTTTAATTGGGCCCCATGGCCATGGTCAGCATCAAGGACGTCGCCGCGCACGCCGGCGTCTCCCCAGGCACGGTCTCCAACGTACTGAACCGGCCGGGCAAAGTCGCCCCGGCCACCCGGGAGCGGGTGGAGGCGGCGATCGACGAGTTGGGGTTCGTCCGCCACGGCTCGGCCTCGTCGTTGCGCGCGGGCCACAGCAGGACCATCGGCCTGAGCGTGATCGACATAGGCAACCCGTTCTTCACCGAGGTCGCGGCCGGGGTCGAGGACGTGGCCAGCGAGCTGGGCTACGCGGTGATCCTGGGCAACTCGGCGGGCTCGGCGGACAAGGAGGACCGCAACCTGCGGGTGCTGGCCGAGCACCGGGTGCGCGGCGTGCTGATCACCCCGTCCGGCGAGGACCCGGCCAGGCTGGAGCGGCTGCGCGGGCACGGCATCGCCGTGGTGCTGGTGGACCATCCCGCGCACCGGCCCGACCAGTGCGCGGTGGCCGTGGACGACGTCGCGGGCGGCCGGGCGGCGGTCGCGCACCTGCTGGCCAGGGGCGCGCGCAGCATCGCCTACGTCACGGGCCCGCTGGCGATCAGGCAGTGCATGGAGCGGCGCGAGGGCGCGAAGGCCGCGATGCGCGGCGCCGGGCTCGACCCCGCCGACCTCAAGGTGGCCGAGGCGACGACGATGACGGCCCGCGCGGGCGAGAAGGCGGCCGGCGATCTGATCGCGAGCGGCCTGCCCGAGGCCGTGTTCTGCGCCAACGACCTGCTCGCCCTCGGCGTGCTGCGCGCGCTGCTGCGGGCCGGGGTGCGGGTGCCCGAGGACGTGGCGCTGATCGGCTACGACGACATCGACTTCGCCGCCGCCTCGACCGTGTCGCTCAGCTCGATGCGCCAGCCCACCTACCAGCTCGGCCGCATCGCCACGGAGCTGCTGCTGGACGAGTGCGACAACGCGGAGACGCACGCGCACCAGCACATCATGTTCCAGCCGGAGCTGGTGGCCAGGGAGTCCACGCAATGAGCCGCCGTTTCGCCGCCGTCGACCTCGGCGCGTCCAGCGGCCGGGTGATGCTGGCCGACCTGTCCGACGGGTTGCGGCTGACGGAGGCGCACCGCTTCCCGAACGGCCCGGTACGCCTGGCGGACCGGCTCTACTGGGACATCCTGGGCCTCTACCGCGAGATCCTGACCGGCCTGCGCGCCGCCGGGCCCGTCTCGTCCATCGGCGTGGACGCCTGGGCGGTGGACTACGGGCTGCTCGACGAGTCGGGAGCGCTGCTCGGCAACCCGGTGCACTACCGCGATGACCGCACGTGGGGCGTGCCGGAGCGGGTGGCGGAGTCGGTCGGGGCGGCCGCGCTGTACGAGGTGTCCGGGCTGCAGGTGCTGCCGTTCAACACGATCTACCAGTTGCTGGCCGACCGGCTCGACCAGGCTGCGACCATGTTGCTGATCCCCGACCTGATCGGCTACTGGCTCACCGGTGAGGTGGGCGCCGAGGTGACGAACGCCTCGACGACGGGGCTGCTCGACGTGCGTACCAGGTCGTGGGCATTACCCCTGGTCGAGCGGCTGGGCCTGCCCGCCGGGATCTTCCCGCCGCTGCGGCGGCCCGGCGACGCGGTGGGCGGCCTGCGGCGGGAGGTCGCCGGAGAGATCGGCTGGTCGGCGCCCGTCAGGGCGGTGGCCTCGCACGACACCGCCTCGGCCGTGGCGGCTGTGCCCGCCTCCGGTCCGGCCTTCGCCTACATCTCGTGCGGCACGTGGTCGCTGGCCGGGGTGGAGCTGGCAGGCCCGGTCCTGACGCCCGAGAGCCGCGCCGCGAACTTCACCAACGAGGCCGGCGTCGACGGCACCGTCCGCTACCTGCGTAACGTCATGGGCCTGTGGCTGCTGCAGGAGTGCCAGCGCGCCTGGCCGGGCTCCGACCTGGGCGAGTTGCTGGCGGCCGCGGCGGGCGAGCCGGCGTTCGCCGCCGTGGTGAACCCGGACGAGCCCCTGTTCCTGCCGCCCGGCGACATGCCGGCCAGGATCGCGTCCGAATGCCGCCGCACGGGGCAACGACCGCCGTCGTCCCCGGCCGGGTACGTGCGGTGCGTGCTGGAGAGCCTGGCGCTCGGGCACCGGCTGGCGGTGCGGCAGGCGATGGAGTTGTCGGGGCGCGACGTAGAGGTCGTCCATCTGGTGGGCGGCGGGTCGCGTAACGAGCTGTTGTGCCAGTTCACCGCGGACGCCTGCGGCCTGCCGGTGGTGGCGGGGCCCGCGGAGGCGACCACGTTCGGCAACGTACTGGTGCAGGCCCGCGCGGCGGGGCTGGTCTCCGGTCTGGAGGAGATGCGCGCGCTGGTCGCCTCCTCGCAGCCGTTGCGCCGCTACGAGCCGTCGGGCGACGGCCAGGCCTGGGCGGAGGCCGCGGCCCGCCTCTTCTGAGCCGGTTTCCCCCAGCCCTGACCAGGGGAGGAAGCCGACCAGGAGCATCGGGGGGCTTCATGGATTTCGCGTGGCCGCTGTTGCGGCAGCTGACCGGCAAGGACCGTACCGGGCGGGCGTCCGCGGCCAAATCGGCCAAGACCGAGGCGTGGCGGGCACGCACGTCCACCGCCGACCGCGTGGTCAAGTCGGTGTGCCCGTACTGCGCGGTGGGCTGCGCCCAGAACGTGTACGTACGCGACGAGCAGGTCGTCCAGGTCGAGGGCGACCCCGACTCCCCCATCAGCAGGGGCCGGCTGTGCCCGAAGGGCGCGGCCACCCTCCAGCTCACCACCGACCCCGGCCGCCAGAAGCAGGCGCTCTACCGGCCGCCGGGCGCGCCGGACTGGCAGGAGATCGACCTGGCCACCGCCATGGACATGGTGGCCGACCGGATCATCGCCACCAGGCGCGCGACCTGGGAATGGGAGCGGGACGGCAGGCGCACGGCCAGGACCCTGGGCATCGCCAGCCTGGGCGGCGCCACGCTGGACAACGAGGAGAACTACCTCATCAAGAAGCTGCTGACGGCGCTCGGGGTGGTGCAGATCGAGAACCAGGCGCGCGTCTGCCACAGCTCGACCGTGGTGGGGCTCGGCACGTCGTTCGGCCGGGGCGGCGCCACCACGTTCATGCAGGACCTGCAACATTCCGACTGCGTGGTCATCCAGGGCGCGAACTTCGCCGAGGCGCACCCGGTCGGCTTTCAGTGGGTGATGGAGGCCAAGGCGCGCGGCGCGATGATCATCCACGTCGATCCGCGCTTCACCCGCACCAGCGCGCTGGCCGACCTGCACGTGCCGATCCGGGCGGGCTCCGACGTGGCCTTCCTCGGCGCGATCATCAACCACGTGCTGCAGAACGAGCTGTACTTCCACGAGTACGTGCTCAACTACACCAACGCGGCCACCATCCTGCGCGAGGACTACCGCGACGCCGAGGACGGGGACGGCGTGTTCTCCGGTTTCAACGCCGAGAACCGCACGTACGACGAGGACTCCTGGCAGTACGAGGGCATGGAGGTGGCCGCGCCCTCGGGCGACCGGGACGAGGACTACGAGCGGCGGGAGGGCAAGGTGCCGCCGGGGCGCGGCGAGATGTCCGGCGGCACCGGCGTCCCGATGGACGGCACGCCCCAGCGGGACGAGACCCTGCGCCATCCGCGCTGCGTCATGCAGGTGCTGCGCCGCCACTTCGCCCGCTACACGCCGGAGATGGTGGAGCGGACGTGCGGGGTGCCGCGGGAGCTGTTCGAGCAGGTGTGCCGGCATCTGACGGAGAACTCGGGGCCCGACAAGACGTCCGAGTTCGTGTACGCGGTGGGCTGGACGCAGCACAGCGACGGCTCGCAGTTCATCCGGGCGGCGAGCATCCTGCAGTTGCTGCTGGGCAACATCGGCCGGCCCGGCGGCGGCATCCAGGCGTTGCGCGGGCACGCCAGCATCCAGGGCTCCAGCGACGTGCCGACGCTGTTCAACCTGCTGCCCGGCTACATCCCGATGCCGCACGCGCACGAGCACGAGAGGCTGCGCGACTTCCTGCAGGCGGACGCGCCGCACCGGGGGTTCTGGGCGAACATGCCCGCCTACCTGGTCAGCCTGCTCAAGGCGTGGTGGGGCGATGCCGCCCAGCCGGACAACGACTTCCGCTTCGGCTACCTGCCCCGGCTGACGGGATCGCACAGCACGTACGACACCGTGCTGGCGCAGCTCGACGGCGTCTGCAAGGGCTACCTGCTGCTCGGCGAGAACCCGGCGGTCGGCTCGGCCAACGCCAGGATGCAGCGCCTGGGCATGGCCGAGCTGGACTGGCTGGTGGTGCGCGACCTCAACCTGATCGAGAGCGCCACCTGGTGGAAGGACGGCCCGGAGATCGAGACGGGCGAGCTGAAGACCGCCGACATCGGCACGGAGGTGTTCTTCTTCCCGGCGGCGGCGCACACCGAGAAGAGCGGCAGCTTCACCAACACCAACCGGCTGCTCCAGTGGCACCACCAGGCCGTCGAGCCCGCCGGTGACGCGCGCAGCGACCTGTGGTTCATGTACCACCTGGGGCGGATCATCCGGCAGAAGCTGGCCGGGTCGCAGGATCCGATGGACGCGCCGGTGCTCGACCTCACCTGGGACTACCCCGTGGCGGGCGACCTGGCGGAGCCGGACGCGGAGGCCGTGCTGGCCGAGATCAACGGCCGCGACTCCCAGGAGCGGCCGGTGCCGGGATACTCCGAGCTCAAGGACGACGGCTCCACGACCTGCGGCTGCTGGATCTACTCCGGCGTGTACGCGGGCGGTGTCAACCAGGCCGCCCGCCGCAGACCGCACACCGAGCAGGACTGGATCTCGGCCGAATGGGCGTGGGCGTGGCCGGCCAACCGGCGGGTGCTCTACAACCGGGCCTCGGCCAGGCCGGACGGCCGCCCCTGGAGCGAGCGCAAGAAGCTGGTCTGGTGGGACCCGGCCGGGCAAAGGTGGACCGGCTACGACGAGCCCGACTTCGAGGTGGACAAGAGCCCCGGCTACCGGCCGCCGCCGGCCGCTCAGGGGGTGGCGGCGCTGTCGGGGATCGACCCGTTCATCATGCAGGCCGATGGGAAGGGCTGGTTGTTCGCCCCGGCGGGGGTGGTGGACGGGCCGCTGCCCACGCACTACGAGCCGCAGGACTCGCCAGTGGCCAATCCCCTCTACGGCCACCAGCGCAACCCGGCACGGAAGGTGTATCCGCACGCGGACAACCGCTATCACCCGAGCGGAGACGACCCGGGCGCGTCGGTCTATCCCTACGTGGTCACGACTTACCGGCTGACCGAGCATTTCACCGCGGGCGGGATGAGCCGGCACACGCCGTACCTGGCCGAGTTGCAGCCGGAGATGTTCTGCGAGGTGTCGCCCGAGCTGGCCGCGGAACGCGGGCTCGTGCACGGCGACTGGGCCACAATCATCACCGCGCGCAACGCCATCGAGGCCAGGGTGCTGGTCACCGACCGGATGCCCTCCCTGCATCTCGACGGGCGGGTGCTGCACCAGATCGGGCTGCCGTTCCACTTCGGGCCCAACGGCCTGGCCAGGGGCGACGCGGCCAACGAGCTGTCGGCGATCTCGCTGGACCCCAACTCGCACATCCAGGAGGTCAAGGCCCTGTCGGCGGACATCCGCCCTGGACGGCGCCCGCGCGGGCCCGCGCTGCCCGAGCTGGTCAGGTCCTACCAGCAGCGGGCCGGCATCACCGTCGACACCGGAATGGAGGCGTGAGCAATGGCCCTGGAGGAGACGCTCGAAGCCGGGCGCGTGGGGTTCTTCACCGACACCAGCATCTGCATCGGCTGCAAGGCGTGCGAGGTGGCGTGCAAGGAGTGGAACGCCGTCCCGGAGGACGGCCTGGACTTCACCGGCATGTCGTACGACAACACCGTGGGGCTGGGCGCCGACACCTGGCGGCACGTCGCGTTCATCGAGCAGCGGCGGCCGCTCGGCCATCAGGAGCCCGGGGTCGGCGACATGGACTTCCGCTGGCTGATGTCCTCCGACGTGTGCAAGCACTGCACGCACGCCGCCTGCCTGGACGTGTGCCCGACGGGGTCGTTGTTCCGCACCGAGTACGGCACGGTCGTGGTGCAGGAGGACGTCTGCAACGGCTGCGGCTACTGCGTGCCCGCCTGCCCGTTCGGGGTGATCGGGGTGCGGGAGAGCAGCGGCACGGCGGCCAAGTGCACGATGTGCTACGACCGCCTGGGCGCCGGGGAGGAGCCCGCCTGCGCGAAGACCTGCCCGACGGACTCCATCCAGTTCGGGGACCTCGATGAGCTGCGCGAGCGGGCCGCGCGACGGCTGGAGCAAGTGCACGAGGCCGGGACCACCTCCGCCCGCCTGTACGGCCACGACACCGGCGACGGCGTAGGCGGCACGGGGGCGTTCTTCCTGCTGCTGGACGAGCCCGAGGTGTACGGCCTGCCGCCCGATCCCGTGGTGACCACGAGAGACCTGCCGTCGATGTGGCGGCACGTCGGGGTCGCGGCCCTCGGCCTGCTGGCGGGCGTGGCGGTCGCGACGGGTTCGATCGCGACGGGACGGAGGGGACGATCATGAGCCAGACCGACGTGCGGCTGGACGGCACGGCCGAGGTGCGTACCGACCGGGAGGCCACGCCGGGCTCGGCGGGGCCCCGGCGCGAGCGTCCCATGGCGCCGCAGGCGGACTTCGACTCCTACTACGGGCTGCCGGTGCTGAACGAGCCGACCTGGCAGGCGCCCGACATCGCCGGGTACCTGTTCCTCGGCGGTCTGGCCGGTGCCTCCTCCACGCTGGCGGCCGCCGCCGAGCTCACCGGCAGGCCGCGCCTGGCCAGAGTGAGCAAGGTCGGCGCCCTGTGCGCGCTGGGCGGGTCGTTCTACTCGCTGATCCACGACCTGGGGCGGCCCGGCCGGTTCGTGAACATGTTGCGGGTGTTCAAGGTGACCTCGCCGATGAGCGTCGGCACCTGGATCCTCACCGCGTACGGACCGCAGGCCGGGTGCGCCGTGGCCACCGACGTGACCGGGCGGTTCCCCGGGCTGGGCCGGGCCGCCACGGTCGGGGCGGGGCTGGCCGGGTCCGCGGTCGCCACCTACACCGCCGCGCTGATCTGCGACACCGCCGTGCCCGCCTGGCACGAGGGTTTCCGCGAGATGCCGTTCCTGTTCGCCGGGTCGGCCACGGCCGCCGCCGGCGGGCTGGGCATGCTGGCCGCGCCGCCGGCCGAGGCGGGTCCCGCCCGCCGGGCGGCGCTGCTGGGCGCGGCCGTCGAGTGCGCCGCCGCCACCCGGATGGAGCGGCGGCTGGGGCCGCTGGCCGAGCCGCTCAAACGCAGCCGGCTGTTGCGCGCGGGCGAGGCGTTGTCGCTGGCGGGCGCGCTGGCCGGGATCACCCTCGGCCGGCGCAGCAGGATCGCGGCCATGGCGGCGGGCGCTGCCCTGCTGGCGGGGTCGGCCTGCACCCGGTTCGGGATCTTCCGGGCCGGGATGGAGTCGGCGAACGACCCGAAGCACACCGTGCAGCCGCAACGGAGGCGGCTGGCGAAAGCACGAGCGGAGCGTGACCAAACATGAAACGAAAAGTCATCGAATATCTGCCGTTCATGGGCATCGTGCTCGTCGTCTGCACGGCGTCCTGGCTGGCGGGGCGGACGTTCCCCGGCCCGATCACGGGGCGCCGGTTCAAGCGCAGAAACGAGAGTGCGTGAGACGGGACCGCGGTGGGGCGTGACCAGTACGGATCACGCAGGGACGTACGATCAGCAGATGACCGAAAAGACCGAAACCGCGCCTGGCTGGCTGGCTCCGGAAGAACTGGAATCGGTGCGGGGCCAGATGCCGATCCTCTACGTCGACGCCGTGCCGGTGCGGGTCGACGAGACCGGCGTGGTCACCCGCGTCGGCCTGCTGTTGCGCATCGCATCAGACGGGACGGTCAGCCGGGCGCTGGTCTCGGGACGGGTGCTCCTCCACGAGCGGATCCGTGACGCGCTCATGCGCCACCTGGAGAAGGACCTCGGCCCTGTGGCGCTCCCCCGCATCCCCGTCTCCCCGCAGCCGTTCACCGTCGCCGAGTATTTCCCCGCGCCCGGCGTCACCCCGTACCACGATCCGCGCCAGCACGCCGTGTCCCTGGCCTACATCGTCCCCGTCGCCGGTGACTGCCGGCCCCGGCAGGACGCGCTGGACCTGGTGTGGTTCACGCCGGAGGAGGCGGCCTCGCCGATGGTGCAGCAGGACATGCCCGGCGGGCAGGGGGTGCTGCTGAAGCAGGCGCTCGCCCACGTCGGCTGCCTGCCCTGAGCTCAGGGCCGTTCGGCGCCTCTGCGCACCCAGCGGTAGAGCGGGTCGCCCGGGCACGAGGTGTCGTAGCCGTCCCGGTGGCCCTTCACCTCGCGCCCGGCGTCCCCGTGCTCGCGCAGGTATTCGATGGCGTCGACCAGGGCGTTGAGCAGGTCGTCGTTGGGCTCGGTGAGCCCGGAGCTGCCGACGAGGGCGAGCACCGCGTAGTGATCGGCGTTGAGCCCGGCGCCGTTGGCGGCCGGGAGCGCGTGCGGGCCGCGGCCTATGAACGTGCGCCGGTGGGGGCAGCACACCATGTTGTAGCCCAGGTCGATGTACGTCTCGCCGCGGCCGCCCGACATGTGCATGCGCTGGATGTCCTGGACCAGGTCGACGCAGCGGTCGTGGTTGCCGGCCTCGGCGAGATCGGCGGGGACCTTGCCCCCGGTGTAGTGGATCTTGACGCCTCGGGTGGAGGACAGGCGCGTGTAGCCGGCGCTCGGCTTCTTCGCGTGCCACTCCGGGCGGGTGATCAAATTCATGAGTTCCTCTCCTGAACGGATTACTCTAGCCACCAGAGTGTCAACTTTGAGTAGCTGCGTCATCACTCTTTGTCACTAGAGTGACGTGCCGTCCAGGTGAGGCCTCCCGAGCCTGACCAGGTCAGGGGGCTCGGCGGAGGGCGAGCCGGGCCTTGCGGAAGACGTGCGACCTGCCGTCCGCCTCGAAGTCGGCCCGGACCACGATCCGGTCCCGGTCGCCCGCGCGCACGGCGAAGCCGACCGCGATCGCCGTTCCCGGGTCCACCTGCGCCACCGTCTCCGCCCGCGCCTGGCGCGGCCCGTCGAGGCCCAGCCTGACCTCGCGCCACGGCACCGACGACCCGTTGTGCAGGGTCACGACCACCTGGCCGCTCGTCAGCTTCGTCTTCAGCCCGTACGGAGTCCGCGGGTCAGGGCCGATCGACTCGTCGAGCCTGGCCGTCAGGTCGCCGGCCAGGTCGGGGCGGTCCGCGGCGAGGTCCACGCGCTCACTCGGGTCGGTGGCCAGGTCGTACAGCTCGATCCGGCCGTCCGGTCCGGCTCCGGAGATGTGCGGGGCGAACCTGACCAGCTTCCAGCGGCCGCGGCGAAGCGCCTGGGCCTTGCGGGGGCGGTTCCACACCAGGTGGTCGTGTTTGGGGGCGCTCCGGCCGGTCAGCAGGCCGCGGAAGGAGAGCCCGTCGAGGTTCGCGGGCACCGGGACCCCGGCCAGGTCCGCCAGGGTCGGCAGCACGTCCCAGGACGCGACCGGCTGTTTCACCACGCGTGCGGGTAACGCCGGCGACCAGGCGATCAACGGCACCCGGATACCGCCCTCGTACACGTCGCGCTTGTCCCCGCGGAACGGGCCGTTGGAGTTGAACAGCTCGGGTGTCACGCCCTTCTCGCTGTGCGGGCCGTTGTCGCTGGTGAACAGCACGAGCGTGCGCCTGGAGACGCCCGCGTCGCGCAGCGCGCGCACCAGCGCGGCGACATCGGTGTCCAGCCGGGCGACCTGCGCGGCGTGGCGGCGGTTCGGCCCGCTCCACGGCCGGTGCTCGTACGGGCCCGCGTCGCCGGGGATGACACTCGGCGAATGCGGCAGGTTGGTGGCGAAGTAGAGCAGGAACGGATTGTCGTCATCCTGCTGGATGAAGTCGATCGCCCGCTGGCGGAACAGGTTCGGCGCGTACGTCCGGCCGTCGAGGGGCACCTTGGCGCCGTTGTGCCACAGGTACTTGGGGAAGTACTGGTGGGCGTGGGCGTGGCCGATGTAGCCGAAGAACTCGTCGAAGCCGCGCGCGTTCGGGTGCGACGCCTGCCCCGCCCGGTCGGGTCCGAAGCCCCACTTGCCGATGCAGGCCGTCCGGTAGCCGGACAGCTGCAGCAGCTCGGCGAAGGTCACGTCGGCGTCGGTGAGCGAGAGTTGCGGCCCGCCCTCCGGGTTCTCGCGCACGGTGCCGTGGCCCGCGTGCAGCCCGGTGAGCAGCGCGCAGCGCGACGGCGCGCAGAGCGGCGCCCCCGAGTACGCGGTGTCGAACCGTACGCCCTCGGCCGCCAGCCGGTCCAGGTTGGGCGTGCTGATGAGCCGCTGTCCTTGGCTGCCTATCTCACCCCAGCCCAGGTCGTCGGCCAGGATCACGACGATGTTGGGCCGCGCGGGCAGGCCACCGGCTCCCTCTGCCTGCGCGGCCGTGGGCATGGCGAGGCTGGCGAGGGTTCCGGCGAATAAGGCGCGGCGCGAGGGCGCGTTGATCACGAAGTGCAACCTATCGGAGCCCCAGGCGAATGGCGGGTAAATCGCCGGCGAACTCTGTCACGGCTGGATGTAGTCCCACAGGCGGCAGATCTGGCGCAGCTCCTCGGGGATCTCGTCGGGCGCCGGCAGGGGGCGGCCCGCGACCACCGTGCCGGTGCGGATCTTGTCCCGCCAGTCGCCGATGCCCTTGACGAAGCCACCGTGGTCCTTTTTCCCGTAGTTCAGCATCGCGGGCTCCCATTCGAGGCCCAGGTACAGGCACAACCGGCGCAGCTCGGCCTCGGGGTCGGCGACCAGGGCCTCGTACCTCATGGTGTGGCCGTCCAGGTGGGTGCGGGCCTCCTCGAGGTAGGTCATGTAGCTCATCGTGCGCGGCACCGCCTCCTCCATCGGCCGCTTCTCGGGGTCGGCCTCGTGCCAGGACTGCACGATCGACATCGGGTGGCGCAGCAGGAAGACGAAACGCGCGTCCGGCCAGCAGGTGGCGATGCGCCGCCAGGCGAACACGTTGCTCGGCGTCTTCTCCGCCAGGATCGGCTTGCCGCTGCGGCTCAGCTCGCGGTGCAGCAGCCGGTCCCAGACGAGGTGCTCGATGTCGCTGTGGGTGTGGCCGAGCAGCTCCATGGCCTGCCGTACGGGTTCGGTGCCCAGGCCGACGGTCATCCGCCTGAAGTGCGTCTCGATCGGCGAATGCACCCGCGAATGGCTGTTGAGCATGACCCGCAGCAGCGTGGACCCGGAGCGTACGGACGAGAGCAGGAAGACCGGCTCGCGCAGCAACCGGTCGTGCGCCGGGTCGACGGGCGGGCGCACCACGTCACCGGGCAGCCGCTGGAGCTCCAGCGGCGGTGGTGGCGGCGGTTTCGGCGGCTCCTTGCGCAGCCGTCGCTTCAACGTGTATCCCGTCAGGCCCTCGAGTGTCGCATTGGCCCGGTACCTCCAGCTCATGGGGCTACAAGGTAGAGATGGCCGGTGAACCCCAGGTGAATCCGGCCTGTGAACATGACCTGTCTCATGTGCGTTTGTGAATGACGCGGTCGTGCACGACCGCGTACGTGTTGCGCAGCGCCGCCATCGACTCGTCGTAGGAGGCCTGCGCGACGCCGGTGAACAGGCAGTCCACCACCATGAGCTGGGCGATGCGGCTGCCCAGCGCGCCCGAGCGGAACCTGGTCTCGCGGGCGGCCGTCGTGAGCGTCACGTCGGCCGCGCCCGCCAGCGGCGACTCGCGGAAGTTCGTGATGGCGACGGTCGAGGCCCCCGACTTGCGGGCGATCGCCAGGAACTCGACCGTGTCCACGGTGGCGCCGGTGTGCGAGACGGCCACCGCCACGCACGCGGAGTCCAGCGTGGCCGCCGACGTCCAGGCGGAGTGCGAGTCGTGCCAGTTGATCGCGGTACGTCCGATGCGCGACAACTTCTGCTGCAGGTCGAGCCCCACGAGCGCGCTGGCGCCCACGCCGAAGCTGTCGATCCTGCGGGCCGGCAGCAGCAGCGCCACCGCCCGGCCCAGCGCCCCCATGTCCAGCGCGCGGGCCGTGTCGGCGATGGACAACGTCTCGTTCATCGCCACCTTGGAGACGATGCCCGCCAGGCTGTCGTGCCGGTCGATGTCACCCGACACCTCCGGCATGCTCGACCTGGTCAGCTCCTCCCGTGCCACCGCCCTGGTCAGGTCGATCCTGAAGTCCTTGTAGTGGGCGTACCCCATGCGCTGGTAGAAGCGCACCACCGAGGTCGTCGAGGTCGCGCAGCGGGCGGCCAGCTGGGCGATGGACAGGTTCGCGGCGGCGGCGGGGTCGCCCAGGAACTCCTCCGCGATGCGCCGCTCCGACGGCCGCAGCGCGGGCATGGCCGCGCGGATGCGGATCAGTACGGTTCCGGCGTCCTCGCCCATCATCACCCATCCCCGCAAAGGAAATTTAATACCCTGATGGTAGGGTCTGCGTAATTTTATGACCCCGGTAAATTTTATGACTCACTGCCTTCAGGAGACCACCATGCCCCGTGGCTCGTTCTCCGCGATCGGCGCCGCCGCGGCGCTGACTGTCGCCCTCACCGGCGCCCTCACCGGCTGCTCATCCTCCTCCCAACCCGCCGCCGGCGCCGGCGCGCAGTCCGGCGGCACGCTCGTGGTCGGCGTGACCTCCGACCCCGACACCCTCTTCCCCTGGAAGGCCACCCAGTTCCAGGCCGTGAACGTGCTGCAGAACCTGTACGGGACACTGACGGAGTTCGACAAGGACCTCAACGTGGTGCCGGGTCTGGCCGAGTCGTGGCAGGCCTCCGGCGACGGGAAGAAGCTCACGCTCAAGCTCCGCCAGGGTGTCACGTTCAGTGACGGCAGCGCGTTCGACTCGCAGGACGCCAAGTGGTCGCTCGACCAGATCATGGACGAGAAGACGGCGGCCGTGGCCAGGGCGTCGTTGTCGTCGGTGAAGTCCGTCGAGGCGCCCGACCCGGCCACCGTGGTGCTCGACCTGACCGGCCCCGACGCCGCGCTGCCCGCCAACCTGGCCACGGTCAACATGGCGATGCTCTCTTCCGGCGACACGGAGGCGAAGCTCAGCACCGACCCCAACGGCACGGGCCCGTTCACCCTGCGTAACCGGCAGGCGAGCCAGTCGATCACGCTGGCCAGGAACGACAAGTACTGGGGCGGCGAGAAGCCGAAGGCGAGCGCGATCGAGTTCCGCGTGATCCCCGACGAGTCGTCCATCGTGGCCGCGATGCAGTCGGGCAACGTGCAGCTCGCGGTCTTCAACGACCCGCTGGTCGCCCAGACCGCCGCGGCCGGCACGATCAACGTCGCCAAGACGCCGCAGCTCAACTACCACGTGCTCCAGCTCAACGCGCAGCACGGCGACCTCAAGGACGTCAACGTGCGGCTGGCGATCCAGTGCGCGATCGACCGCAAGCAGGTGCTGGACACGGCCGCGCTCGGCGAGGGCGAGGTGACCGGGCCGATCACCGCCCCGGCGTTCAAGTCCGACCCTCAGCAGCGTCCCTGCCCCGGCCGTGACCTGGCCAAGGCCGCCGGGTACCTGGCCAAGGCGGGCAAGGCGGGTGGGGTGACGGTCAAGACCATCGTCTCCCAGGGCGAGTACGCCACCTCGGTCAACGAGGCCCAGAACCTCAAGGCGCAGCTCGCCGAGGCCAAGATCAACCTGGAGCTGGAGGTGCTGGAGTCGGGCGCGTTCGTGGACCGGTGGGGGGCGGCCGACTTCGACGCGGCGGTCGCGCTGAACGGCGGGCGGCCCGACCCCGACGGCTCCTATGGCCGCTACTTCACCAGCAAGGGCAACTTCAACAAGGTCGCCGGGTACAGCTCCCCCGAGCTGGACAAGCTGTTCGCGGAGGGCAAGGCGACGACCGACCAGGCCGCCCGCAAGGCGATCTACGACAAGGTGTCGGCCCAGTTGGAGGACAACGCGGTCTGGATCTGGTTGTTCTCCGGCTACACCTACACCGCCACGACGGCCGGCGTGCAGGGGTTCGTCCCGATGGCCAACGGCTCGCTGCAGTACCTGCGTACCACGTCCGTCGGCTGATGCGCGGGCTCGTACGCCGGGTGGCGGGGACGGTGGGGACCCTGTTCGGGGTGGCCGTGTTCGTGTTCGTCATGCTCCGGGCGATCCCCGGCAACCAGATCACCGCCGGGCTCGGCACCGAGGCCGCCGCGCTCACCCCGGTCCAGCTGCAGGCCCTGGAGCGGTACTACGGCCTGGACCAGCCGCTGTTCACGCAGTTCTTCTCGTGGCTGGGCAACATGTTCACGGGGAACCTCGGCTACTCGGCGCGTAACCAGCAGAGCGTGCTGGACCTGACGCTGCACTCGCTGCCGGTGACGTTCGAGCTGGCGGTGTTCTCGATCGTGCTGGCGCTGCTCATCGGGGTGCCGCTGGGCATGGTGTCGGCCTCGAAGACGAACTCCCCCAGGGACGCCGTCGGCCAGGCCGTGAGCCTGGCGGGGTTGTCGGTCCCGGCGTTCCTGCTGGCCACGACGCTGCTGTCGATCTTCGCGGCGTCGTTCGGGTTCAACCCCAACGGGCAGGGCTTCGCCACGCTCTTCGAGGACCCGCTGCTCAACCTGCGGCAGATGCTCCTGCCCGCGCTCGTGCTCGGCTTCGGCATCGCGGCACCGATCCTGCGCACCACCCGGACGGCGGTGCTGGAGGTGCGCTCGAACGACTTCGTCCGCACCGCCCGCGCCAAGGGCGTGCCGGAGCGGCGGCTGCAGGTCAGGCACGTGCTCGGCAACGCGCTCGTGCCGATCGTGACCATGACCGGGCTGCAGTTCGGCTACCTGCTGGGCGGCGCGGTCGTGGTGGAGCAGATCTTCTCGGTGCCGGGCATCGGCAGGCAGGTGTTGCTGGGCATCCAGCAGAAGGAGTACGCGGTGGTGCAGAGCACGGTGCTGGTGATCGCGCTGGCGTTCGTGCTGGTCAACCTGCTGACCGACGTGCTCTACAGGCTTATCGATCCCCGGGTGAGGGCCTCGTGACCGCCCTGCGGCGCAGCCCGGCCGGGGCGGCGGGCGTCGTCATCCTCGTGCTGCTGGCGGTCGTGGCGGTGTTGTCGTACCTCGGGTTGCTGCCGTACGACCCGATCGCGCAGCATCCGCCGTCGCGGTTCCTGTCGCCGTCGGGGGCGCACCTGTTCGGGACCGACCAGTTCGGCAGGGACGTGTTCTCGCGGGTGGCGGCCGGGGTGGGCAACTCGGCGCTCATCGCGGTCGTGGCGGTGGCGTTCGCGACCGTGGTGGGCACGCTGGGCGGGCTCGTGTCGGGCTTCTACCGCGGCTTCGCCGACGGCGCGATCGGCGGGGTGACGAACGTGCTGTTCGCGTTCCCGCCGCTGCTGCTGGCGCTGTCGCTGGCGTCGGTGCTGGCCCGCAACTGGTTCACGGTCGCCGTCGCCATCGCGATCGTGTACGTGCCCATCTTCATCCGCGTCACCCGGGGTCCCGTGTTGTCGCTCAGGGAGATCGAGTACGTGCGGGCGGCCGTCTCGACCGGCCTCAGCCGCTGGCAGATCATGTTGCGGCACGTGTTGCCGAACATCACCTCGATCGTCGTCATCCAGGTCGCCCTGTCCCTGTCGTGGGCCGTGCTGACCGAGGCGTCGCTGAGCTTCCTGGGCCTGGGCACGCCGCCGCCCGCGCCGTCGCTCGGCTCTATGATCTTCGAGGCGCGCAGTCTGGTGTTCGTGGCCCCGTGGACGCTGGTCGCGCCGGGCGCGGTCGTCGTGCTGCTCGTGGTGGGCCTGAACCTGCTCGGGGACGGCCTGCGCGACACGCTCGATCCGCGGAACCGGGGGAAACGATGAGAGTTCTTGGAATGATCTCGGGCACGTCGCACGACGGGATCGACGTGGCCGTGGTGGAGTTCGAGCCGGCCGGGACCGTGCTCGAAGGCCGGCTGGGCCACACGGCGAGCACGCCGTACCCGGCCGAGCTGCGAGCCCGGCTGGTCGGGGCGCTGCCGCCCGCGCCGACGACGCTCGCCGAGGTGTGCGTGCTCGACACGCTCATCGGGCAGAGCTTCGCCGCCGCCGCCGCGGACGCGATCGCGCTGGGCGGGCCCGTCGATCTGATCGTGTCCCATGGGCAGACGGTGTTCCACTGGGTGGAGGGCGCGCACGCGCTGGGCACGCTGCAGATCGGGCAACCCGCGTGGATCGCCGAACGTACCGGGGTGCCGGTGTTGTCCGATGTGCGCATCCGGGACATCACGGCGGGCGGGCACGGGGCCCCGCTGGTGTCGGTGCTGGACGGGCTGCTGTTCGGCGCGCACGAGGGCGGGGCGGGGGTGCTCAACCTGGGCGGCATCGCGAACATGACCGTGGTGCGCGGGGGCTCGCTCCACGCCTACGACATCGGCCCCGCGAACGCGCTGATCGACGCCGTGGTGACCAGCAGGGGGCTGAACGAGCGAGGATTCGACGAGGACGGCAGGATCGCGGCCTCGGGGCGGGTGGACGCGCGGCTGCTTGAGGTGCTGCTGGACGAGCCGTACTACGGGCTGGCGGCGCCGAAGAGCACCGGGAAGGAGCTGTTCCACCTCGGGTACGTGGAGGCGGCCGTCGCCAGGGCGGGGCGCGCGATCCGCGATGCCGATCTGGTGGCGACGTTGACCGAGCTGACCGTGCGTACGGTCGCCAGGGACGTGCTGGCCGCCGGGGTCGGCGCGCTGGTGGTCTCGGGTGGCGGGTGCCGTAACCCGGTGATCATGGATGGGCTGCGGGCGGCGCTGCCCGGCGTGGACGTGGCGCTGTCCGACGACTACGGCGCGCCCGCCGACGACAAGGAGGCGATCGCGTTCGCCCTGATCGGCTGGCTGACCGCGCACGGCCTGCCGGGCACCGTGCCCGGAGGGACGGGCGCCCGGGCCGCCCGCGTCCTCGGCACGCTGACGCCGGGCGCCGGGCCGCTGGTCCTGCCCGCGCCGATCGCGGAGCCGCCGCGCTCGCTGGTGCTGACCAGATGAGCCCGCTCGGAGCGGCGTCCTCTGGCGAGGCTCACGTGAACACCCCCGCCGGGCTGGTCATGGCCGCGCGCACACCCTGGTTCGACCTCACCGAGTGCACCGGCCACCGGACCGTGCGCTGGGAAGGCGGCGAGCGGGTCGGCGACGCGCCGATGACCCTGGACACCCACCACGACCTCGCCTCGGTCACGAAGGTCGTCGCCACCACGACGGCGCTCATCCGCCTGGTGTCCGACCGGCTCGTGGACCTGGACGCGCCGCTGAGCGCGTACCTGAGGCGGTCGTACGAGGCGATCACCGTGCGGGACCTGCTGCTGCACCGGGGCGGGTTGTGGGAGTGGTGGCCGCTGTACATCCAGCCGGAGCTGCCGCCCCCGCGCTACCGGCCCGGGCGCGGGCGGTACTACTCCGACCTCGGCTTCGTCCTGCTCGGCCGGATCGTCGAGGCCGTCACCGGGCTGAGTCTGGACCGGGCCGTGACCGAGCTGGTCACCGAACCGCTCGGCCTGCACGCGACCACGTATGCCCGCCCGGCGGGCCCAGAGGTGGCCATGAGCGCCCCGGACGACCGGGTCGAGATGACCATGCTCGACACCGGACGGCCGTACCCCGTCCCCTACCGCAGCGCCGACTTCGCGCGCTGGCGTCGCGAGCCGGTGCTCGGGCAGGTCGCCGACGGCAACGCCTACCACGCCTTCGACGGCGTCTCCGGGCACGCCGGGCTCTTCTCGACCGTGCCCGACCTGCTGCGATACGGCCTCGCGCTGTCCAGGTACGAGGAGCACGACGAGCTCTGGCGGCCCGAGGTCGCCAAGGAGTTCTTCGCCCCGGGCCCCGACCCCGAGCAGGCGCTCGGCTTCCGCAGATACGCCCTGCAGCTCGGGGACGAGACCGTCACCGTGCTCGGCCACCCCGGCTACGTGGGCTGCGCGGTCGGGTTCGTGCCGGGCCGCGACGTCGCGCTGGCCCTGGCGAGCAACCGCCTCCTCGTCGAAGGCGCCCCTACGCCCACCGACGATCTCTGGAACGCCCTGCTGCAGGCCACCACCCAACGATCGAGGACCGCATGACCCCGCTGCTGGAGATCCGTGACCTCTCGGTCGCCTTCCGCACCCGCAAGCAGGACGTCACCGTCGTCAGGAACGTCTCCATGGAGATCCTGCCCGGCCAGACCGTCGCGGTCGTCGGCGAGTCGGGCTCTGGCAAGACCACCACGGCGGCCGCGGTCAACCGGCTGCTGCCCGGCAACGGCCGCATCACCGCCGGCCGGGTGCTGTTCGACGGGCGCGACCTGGCCCGGGCGAGCGAGCGCGAGATGACCGCGATCCGCGGCGCGGGCATCGGTCTGGTCCCGCAGGACCCGATGTCGAACCTCAACCCGCTCATGCGCATCGGCGACCAGATCGCCGAGGCCCTCGAAGTGCACGGCGTCGCCACCGGGAAGGCCGCCCGGGCGCGCGTGGTGGAGCTGCTGGACCTGGCGGGCATTCCCGACCCGGCGCGGCGGATCGGGCAGTACCCGCACGAGTTCTCCGGTGGCATGCGGCAGCGGGCGCTGATCGCCATGGGGCTGGCCTGCCGGCCGAAGCTGCTGATCGCAGACGAGCCGACCTCCGCGCTGGACGTGACCGTGCAGCGGCGCATCCTCGACCAGCTCGGACAGCTCACCGCCGAGATGGGCACGGCCGTGTTCCTCATCACGCACGACCTGGCGCTGGCGGCGGAGCGGGCCGACGTGGTGGCCGTCATGTACCAGGGCGAGATCGTCGAGACGGGACCGGCGGCCGGCATGCTGGCCGAACCGGGGCACGAGTACACCAGGCGGCTGCTGAAGGCCGTACCGAGCCTGTCGTCCGTGCGGTTGCCCGGGCCGCCGCCGCGTGCGGCGGAGGACCTGGTGGTGGTGGAGGGCCTGCGCAAGGTGTTCCCGATCAGGGGCACCGGCGAGGAGCTGGCGGCGGTGGACGCGGTCTCGTTCAGCATCCCGCGCGGGCGTACCGTGTCGATCGTGGGCGAGTCCGGCTCGGGCAAGTCGACCACCGCGAACCTGCTGCTCGGCCTCGACGACGTCACCTCCGGGAGCATCCGCTTCGACGGGACGGACCTGGCCCGGCTGGGGAGGCGGGAGTTGTTCGCGTTCCGCAGGCGGGTGCAGCCGGTGTTCCAGAACCCGTACGCCTCGCTCGACCCCCGCTACACCGTCGAGAAGTCGATCGCCGAGCCGCTGCGCGTGCACCGCGTCGGCACGGCCGCCGACCGGCGCAAGGCCGCGGCCGAGCTGCTGGAGAAGGTGGCGCTGCCCGCGTCCATGGCCGAACGGCTGCCGCACGAGCTGTCCGGCGGCCAGCGGCAGCGGGTGGCCATCGCCAGGGCGCTGGCGCTCTCGCCCGAGCTGGTCGTGCTCGACGAGGCCGTCTCCGCGCTCGACGTGCTCGTCCAGGCGCAGATCCTGGAGCTGCTCGCCGAACTGCAGCGGGAGCTGGGACTCAGCTACCTGTTCATCAGCCACGACCTGGCCGTGGTACGGATGATCTCGCACGCGGTGCACGTCATGCGCGACGGGCGGATCATGGAGAGCGGCACCGCCGACGAGATCTTCGACCACCCGGCGGACGACTACACCCGCGAGCTGCTGGCGGCCATCCCCGGCAACCGGTAAGTTGGAAATCCGGACCCAGGAGGTGCTGCCCATGCCCAGGGAGTGCTCGATCGCGAACGCGCTGGCGGTCGTCGGCGAGCGGTGGAGCCTGCTGGCCATGCGCGAGATCCTGCTGGGGGTGCGCCGCTTCGACCAGATCGCCCGCAACACCGGGGCCAGCCGTGACATCCTGACCACCAGGCTGCGCAAGCTGGAGGAGGTCGGGCTGCTGTCGCGGGAACAGTACGAGCCGCATCCGCCACGCTACGAATACGTGCTCACCGACGCGGGCCGGGCGCTGAACACGGTGCTGCTGACGCTCATGGCCTGGGGCGACCGGTACGTCACCGACGGCGACCCGCCCACCGTCTGGGGGCACCGCTGCGGCGCGGTCCTGGAGCCTGTCATGGTGTGCGCGCACTGCCTTCAGCCCGTACGCACCGAGGACATGAGCGTGATCCGCATCGACCAGCCGCAGTAGAACTCTCCCCCAGACGACCTATGTACGGCGGTCAGTGCACGGCGTAGGCCCGGATCACCTCCTGCGACAGGGCGTTGCCGTTGACATCGGAGGCGTTCAGCCGCAGCGAGACGAACCCGGACGGCGACCGGTCGAGCGTCGTCTCATAGGCGCTGTGCCCCTTGGCCTGCAGGCGGGCCGGCTTCCAGGTGGCGCCGTCGTCGTACGACACCTGCAGCGACACGTCCTTGACCGCGCTCTGCTCCGAGCCCTCCTGGTGGTAGAGGGACAGGCCCAGCTTCCGCGACCGGGCCTGGTTCTCCAGGTCCACCGGCGCGTCGAACGTGGCCAGCAGCAGCGGGATCACCGTCGTCTCCGCGGCCCGCTCCGAGCCGAACGTCCACACCGCCTTGGTACGCGTGGACAACTTCGCCCACTCGGCCTCGTTGGCGACGTCGTACTCGATCCGGTACGCGCCCTTCTCCGGCGGGAGCGTCCCCGACCCCGAGGGCAGGTAGTTCGTCTGCCACAGCAGCGTGTCGCCCTGGTAGAGCCGGAAATCGGTCTTCAGCCCCTTGTCGAACTGGCTGGTGTAGGCGTCGCCGTAGTTGCGGTCGGCGTCCACGAACCCCTGCATCGAGATCCGCAGCCTGTCGCCCTCCCTGCGCAGCGGGTTACGCGGGTTGATGCCGGGCAGCAGCGGCTGCTTGAACAGGGTGCGGCTGACCCGCTCCCCCGCCTCATAAGGCCGGAACTCCGGCGACGACATCCCGATCCGCGGCGTGTCCGGGTGCGGCCACAGGTTGTTGTAGGACCGCTCCGGCGTGCCGGCCGACGAGGTCCAGCGCAGATCGGGATCGGGGGTGACGTACTCGGTCCGGGTGCGCGGCGTCTTGGCCATCGGGTGGTTCGTGGTGATCGACGCGGTGTCCCACGGCTCGAAGACGTACCTGGCCTCGTTCACCGTCACGTCGTCGTTGAGCTGGCTGTGGTAGCCGGTCTCGATCCTGGCCAGCGACCTGGACCGGACGACGTACTTGAGCGAGTCGCGTACCTGGCCCTTCTCGCGCAGGTACAGGTCGTAGACGTACGGGCTGGCGACGATGCCCTTGGCCACGATCGGCACCGGCAGGCGGCGCAGCCGTTCGACCAGCTTCAGTCCTTCCTCGTGCGTCAGGCGCACGGTCGGGACGGTGAGCTTGACCCGGTTGCCTCCCGTGGTGATGTCGGCGCCGGGCTGGTCGCTGTAGACGGCCACCATCTTCGCCCCGGCGGCGGCTGCCGCATTGGACTGGGTGGAGACCGGCACGCCCTCGGTGCGGCGGATGACGGCCAGCTTGCCGCGCAGGTCGCGGGCCTTGATCTCCTCGGGGCTGCCCCGGCCGGCGTCCACCGCCATGAGCAGCTGGGTGCCGTCCAGACGCGGGTACTCGGTGTCGAAGTCGCTGAACTGGACCGGGTCGACGTACTGAGGCTCGAGGTCGAGGCCGAGGGTGGAGAAGTCGATCTCGGGGGCCTTCAGCCGCCAGCGGGTGCCGACGACGAAGGTGCCCTTGGTGACCTTCCTGGTGGGCTGGACGAACAGCCGCTCCTCGATCTGCGCGTTGGGCGAGATGGTGGTGCCGCCGCGCAGCGCGCTGCCCTGCTCCCCCGCGCGGTACCACATGAGGGCGGCGGCGGCTCCCGGGTTCCGCTTGGTCTTGTGGTCGGGCGTCTCGATCTTGACCTCGACGGCCTTGCGGGCGTCCAGCACCACCTCGGTGTTCTCGGTGATCTTCATTTCGGGGTCGCCGAGCAGGCTCTCGTTGAGCGGCTTGCCGGTGGCGGTGCTGTCCTGCGTGGCGGGCATGGTGAAGATGTGGCCGAGCACGGAGTAGGTGCCGGGCTTGACGAGCAGGCAGGTGCCGGTGCCGTACTTCGCGTCGGTGCACGGCTGCGACGGGTTGCCGGGGAGCACGCGCCCGACCAGGGTGCCTTCGTCCAGGTTCAGGACGGTGAAGCCGCCGCGGCCGTTGCGGCCGTCCCTGGCAATGCCGCGCACGCGCAGCTCGACGCGCTTCTCCTCGACGCTGCCGGTCAGCAGGGTACGCACCGCGCCCCCGCCCGTGACCGAGGCCGTGAGCTCCTGGCGCAGCAGCCCTGCCTTGCCGGTCTTGAGCGTGACCTTGACCTCGGCCGTCCCGGAGGCGGGCACGGTCAGCTCGGCGGGCTCAGCGGTGAACGCGTCGCCGCTGGTCAGCTTCAGCTCGGTGGGCGCCTGGCCGAGGTTGCGGTAGCCGACGGTGAGGCTCTTCTCCTCGCCCGGGGCGAGCGTGCCGAAGTTGACCGAGCCTGCCGAGGCGACGACCGAGTCCTTGATCGCTGCGGCCACGTCGATCCGGCCCGCGCCCTGGGCGTCCACCGGGCTGTCGCCCGGCTTGGCGGTGGCCATGAGCAGTGACTTCAGCTCGTTGCTGGCGATCCCTGGGCGGGCCTGCCGGAGCAGCGCCGCCGCGCCCGCGACGTGCGGGGTGGCCATCGAGGTGCCGGACATCGTGGTGGCGCCGCCGCCGCTCCTGGCCGCGGTGATGTTCACGCCGGGGGCGGTGACGTCGGGCTTGACGGCCTGGTCCACGGCGATCGGGCCCTTGCTGGAGAAGTCCGCGAGCTTGTCCTGCTTGTCCACCGCGCCGACGGTCAGCGCCTCGGGGGCGTCGCCGGGGGTGCCCACGCAGCCGTCACAACCGTCGTTGCCGGCGGCCACCACGAACAGCGTGCCGTACTGCCTGCTGAGCCACGTCACCGCCGAGGTGAGCGGGCCGCCGGCCTCGGGGCTGCCGAGGCTCATGTTGACCACTTCGGCGTGCTTCTCGCCGGCCGCCCACTCCATGCCGTCGATGATCCACGACAGCTGGCCGTACCCGGTGCCGTCGAGCACGCGGCCGTTGAGCAGCCTCGCGCCGGGCGCCACGCCCTTGCCGACACCGTCCGCGCCCGTGCCCGCGATCGTGCTGGCGACGTGGGTGCCGTGGCCGTGGGGGTCGCCGGTGACGTTCTCGCCGGTGAAGTCGCGCTGGTCGGCGACCTTGCCCGCGAGGTCGGGGTGGGTGCCGTCCACGCCGGTGTCGAGCACGGCCACGGTGGTTCCGGTGCCGTCGTACCCGGCGGCCCACGCCTCGGGCGCGCCGATCTGCGGGACGCTGTTCTCCAGCACCGGTTCCACCTTGCGGTCGAGCCAGATCTTCGACACGCCCGCCAGCGGGCCGGCGGCTCGGGCCTGCGCGGACGGGGCGGCCAGCTTGGCCAGCTCGGCGCCGAATTTCGCCGCGTCGGCCGTCGCCACCGACACGCCCGCGCCGCCGATGCTCTCCAGGGTGCGGACCTGCTTCACGGCCGGAATCGCGGCCTTGGTGGCGTTCTGTGCATAGGTGAAGATGAGCGGGATCGCGGCGCCGTAGCCCTGCTCGGCCAGCGCCGTCACGTTGAACAACTCGGTGTCGAGCCGCTCGGGGACCAGCGTGGCGACGTCGTCGGGGATGACGGTCGTCCCGTCGCCGGACTCCAGCACCTGGAACGTCGGCACGGAGCCGTCCGCCCGCGGCGCCGGGGTGACCGTCACCGTCCTGTGCTCGCCGTCCAACGCGCGCACCTGCACCCGGTCACCGGTGATCAGCGTGATCTCATCGCTCGCCGCGCCGCCCGTGAACGCCACGGGCGGCGCGGCCGCATGAGCTCCGGGAACCGAGGACAACGATGCGGTCACGGCCAAGGTGACGGCCACCGCCGTCCCTCGCCCTAAACCACGCAGCATGAACGACCTCCAGAAAATCGGTAAGCACGACTACCGAATTCCTAGTCACCTGAACTGCCGTTGTCTATGAGATAGGTGTGGCCAAATCCCGACTTGTCGTAAATCCGCCAGTCTGCGGAAGCGAACAGCAGTGAACGCTTCGGGGATGTCGGGTCCGGGCGCGCCGACCTCCTGCAGCCAGACCGGGCGGGCCGGATCCTCCGAGGTGGCCGCGGCCAGCTCCACCAGGTAGTCGGCGTGCGTGACGGTGGCGGGGCCGAGTGGGCCGTCCAGGGCGGACACGCCGTTGAACACCCACGAGTGCACGGTCGTCAGGTCGCCCAGCTCGACGTTGTCGGCCGCCATCGTCGTGGCGGGCAACGCCGCCGGCGCCGGGTTCGCCCTGGCCAAGCTGCGCTTCAGGGGCGCGAAGCTGCTGCTCGGGCTGTTCCTGGCGACGCTGGTGCTGCCCGGCGAGGTGACGATCGTCTCCCAGTACGTCACCGTCCGCTCACTCGGCCTGGCCGATACGCTGCTCGGAGTGGCGTTGCCGGGGGCGATTGGGATGCTGAACGTGCTGTTGATGCGGACCGCGTTCCAGGCGATCCCGCCGGAGATGGACGAGGCCGCGATCATCGACGGGGCGACGGCGTGGCAGCGGCTGCGCCACATCGGCCTGCCGAACGTTCGCGGCATGCTCAGCGTGGTCACGATCTTCGCGTTCATCGGCGCCTGGGACGACTTCCTCTGGCCGCTGATCGTGCTGACCGACCCGGACAACTACACGCTGACCGTCGGCCTGCAGTATCTCAACGGCACGTTCAGCGCCAACCCGCGGCTGATCGCCGCCGGGACCATGATCTCGTTCCTGCCGATCGTTATCGTGTTCGCGGCACTTCAGCGCTTCTTTTTCAAGGGCGTGGCGGAAGGCGCCATCAAAGGCTGATATATCACCGTTTGCTTAGGGAGGCCCCTGATGCATGACGACCGCAATCTGGTCGAAGCCCGGCTGAAGCGCGTGCTGGACGAGCGCATCCGTCCGGCGATCTACCCCGAGTCCGTGCCGCTGGACGTGGCGGTGTGGCACGCGCCCGGCGAGCCCGTACCGGTGGCGGAGGGGTTGGCCGCGACGCCCGAGCCGATCGCGGCGGGTGAGGTGTGGGGCGCGCCGTGGGGCACGAGCTGGTTCACGGTCACCGGCACAGTGCCGCGCGAGTGGGCGGGCAGGACCGTGGAGGCCCTGCTCGACCTGGGCTTCGACGAGAACATGCCCGGCTTCCAGTGCGAGGGCCTGATCTACCGCCCCGACGGCACCCCGGTCAAGGGCCTCAATCCCCGCAACCAGTGGGTACGCGTGGCCGCCCCGGCAGCGGGCGGCGAGCAGGTCGACCTGCGCATCGAGGCCGCCTCCAACCCGGTCATCCTCGGCTACCACCCGTTCCAGCCGACGCTGCTCGGCGACAAGGAGACGGCCGGCGCCGAGCCCCAATACCGGATCGCCCGCATGGACCTGGCCGTCTTCGACGAGACCGTCTGGCAGCTGGTGATGGACCTGGAGGTGCTGGGCGAGCTGATGCTGGAGCTGCCCGTGGACAGCCCCCGCCGCTGGGAGCTGCTGCGGGCGGCGAACCGGGCGCTGGACGCCGTCGACCTCCAGAACGTCAACGGGACGGCGGGAGCCGCCCGCGCCGAGCTGACCGGGGTGCTCTCCGCTCCCGCCACGCCCTCGGCGCACCGGATCAGCGCGGTCGGCCACGCGCACATCGACTCGGCCTGGTTGTGGCCGCTGCGCGAGACGGTGCGCAAGGTGGCCCGCACCGCCTCGAACATGACCGCGCTGCTGGAGGACGAGCCGGACTTCGTGTTCGCGATGTCGCAGGCGCAGCAGTGGGCGTGGATCAAGGAGCACCGGCCCGAGGTGTGGGCGAAGGTGACCAAGGCGGTGGCCGCCGGCAGGTTCGTCCCGGCGGGCGGCATGTGGGTGGAGTCCGACACGAACATGCCCGGCTCCGAGGCCATGGCCAGGCAGTTCGTGCACGGCAAACGCTTCTTCATCGACGAGTTCGGCGTGGACAACGAGGAGGTGTGGCTGCCGGACACGTTCGGCTTCGCGGCCGGGCTGCCGCAGATCATCAGGGCGGCGGGCTCGAAGCGGCTGCTCACGCAGAAGATCTCGTGGAGCCAGACCAACAGGTTCCCGCATCACACGTTCCTGTGGGAGGGCATCGACGGGACCCGGATCTTCACGCACTTCCCGCCGGTGGACACCTACAACTGCTCGATGAGCGGCCGCGAGCTGGCGCACGCGGCGCGCAACTTCAAGGACAAGGGCGTCGCACGGCACTCCCTCGCGCCGACGGGGTGGGGCGACGGGGGCGGCGGCACGACGCGCGAGATGATCGCCAAGGCCGCCCGGGTACGTGACCTGGAGGGCTCCACGGCCGTCACCTGGGAGCCGCCCGCCGACTTCTTCGCCAAGGCCGAGGCGGAATACCCGCACCCGCCGGTCTGGGTGGGCGAGCTCTACCTGGAGCTGCACCGGGCCACCCTCACCAGCCAGGCCAAGACGAAGCAGGGCAACCGCCGCAGCGAGTCGCTCCTGCGGGAGGCCGAGTTGTGGACTGCCACCGCCGCCGTGCGCAAGGGCGTTCCGTACCCGTACGCGCAGCTCGACCGGATCTGGAAGACGGTGCTGCTGCACCAGTTCCACGACATCCTGCCGGGCTCGTCGATCGCGTGGGTGCACCGGGAGGCGGCGAAGACGTACGCGGCGGTGGCGGAGGAGCTGAACGCCATCATCGACACCGCCCAGCGGGCGGTGGCCGGGGACGGCGACGGCACGCTGGTCTTCAACGCGGCCGCGCACACCCGCCACGGGGTCGCCGCCGGGGGCGCCTCTGAGGTGGCTCCGGCCGGCGAGACCAGCGCGCGCCCCCGCCCCGAAGGCGGCTACGTGCTGGAGAACGCCCTGCTCAGGGTGGAGATCGACGCCCGCGGCCTGGTCGTGTCGGCCTACGACCTGACCGCCGGCCGGGAGACGATCGCGCCCGGCCAGGCGGCGAACCTCCTCCAGCTCCACCCCGACTTCCCCAACAAATGGGACGCCTGGGACGTGGACGAGTTCTACCGCAACACGGTCACCGACCTGGTGTCCTTCGACGACGTGAGCCTCGACGGCGGATCCGTCCGGGTCAGGCGCTCCTTCGGCTCCTCGACCGTGACGCAACTGCTCACCCTCTCCGGCGGGCGGCTCGACATCGACACCGAGGTCGACTGGCACGAGACGGAGAAGTTCCTCAAGCTGGCGTTCCCGCTGGACGTGCACGCCGACCGGTACGCCTCCGAGAGCCAGTACGGCCACGCCTTCCGCGCCACGCACACCAACACGAGCTGGGAGGCCGCCAAGTTCGAGGCGTGCAACCACCGCTTCGTGCACGTGGAGGAGCCCGGGTGGGGGGTCGCCGTGGTCAACGACTCGACCTATGGCCATGACGTCACCCGTACCGCGGGCACGACCACGCTGCGCGTCTCCCTGCTGCGCGCGCCGCGCTTCCCCGATCCGGAGACCGACCAGGGTGTGCATCGCTTCCGCCACGCGCTGGTGCCGGGCGCGACGATCGGCGACGCGGTCCGCGAGGGCTACTTCATCAACCTCCCGGAGCGCCGTGTGCCCGGCTCCGCGGCCGTCGAGCCGTTGATCAGCGTCGACGATGACGCGGTCGTGGTGACGGCGGTCAAGCTGGCCGACGACGAGAGCGGCGACGTGATCGTACGTTTCCACGAGTCCAGGGGCGGCCGGGCCCGCGCCACCCTCACGCCGGGCTTCCCGGTCACGGAGGTCGTCGCCACGGACCTGCTCGAACGCCCCACGGGAGAACCGCAGCGTTTCGAAGGCACAGTGCCCCTGTCGCTGCGGCCGTTCGAGCTGGTCACGCTTCGCCTGAAGCGCGCCTAGTCGCTCAACAAGGTGCCCAGGTTGGGCGCGTACGTGCAGTGAAAGACCAGCGAGGCCGCGCCGATCGCGGCGGCGTCGGCCGCGATCGGCGAGGTCTCCACCCGCACGGCATGCAACCGCCTGGCCAGCGGCCTGCTCGACACGGCCCGCGCGATCACCTCCTGGTAGATCCCCCCTACCTCCCTGAGCGCGGGCCCGCCGAGCACGAGCAGGTCGATGTCCAGCATGTTCACCACGCTCACGGCGGCATCGGCCAGCCGCTCCGCCACCCGTTCGATCACCTTCAGCGCCTCGGGCTCGCCCGCTGCCGCGTCCGCGCAGATGGCGGCGTGCCTCCGGCCGTTTCCCATGGCGGCCTCGATCGCGCTCGGGCAGCAGACGGCCTCCACGCACCCCCGATTCCCGCAATAGCACGCGGGCCCGTCGGGCTCGACTGTGATGTGCCCGAACTCGGCGGCGTTCTGCGACCGCCCCCGATACACCTGGTTATCCAGAAATATCCCGCCGCCGATCCCCGTCCCCAGGTACAGGTAGGCGAAGCTCGGCGTGGACCGGGCGATCCCGGCCCACCGCTCGCCGATGGCGGCCGCGGTGGCGTCGTTGTCCACGGTCATGGGAAAGCGCGTGTGCTCGTGTAGCAAGCTCTTGATCGGCACCCGATCCCACGCGGGCAACCGCGGCGGGCACACCATCACCCCGTCCCCGTCCAGCGGGCCCGGGCAGGCGAGCCCGACCCCCAGCACCTTCCCGTCCGCCACCCCCGCCTCCCTGAGGATGCGCCGCGCGGCCCTGGCCATCTGCCGGATCACCGCCTCCGGCTTCAGTCCCGGCCGCACCGGCACGTGCAGCCGCGCGACCGGCCGCCCCGCCAGATCAGCCAGCACGCACGAGATCTCCTTCGGGTCGAAGTGCACCCCGATCGCGTACCCGGCGCGCGGATCCACGCGGAGAATCGTGCGCGGCTTGCCCCCGCTCGACGGCACGGACCCGTCCTCGACGACGAGCCCCTCCTCCAGCAACCTGCGCACGATCACGGACACGGTCTGCGCGGTCAACCGCGTCCGTGTCGCGATCTGAACCCGGCTGATCCCGTCCGACGCCTGGATCGCCTCCAGGACCACGGCCCGGTTGTAGCTCCCGACCTTGGGCAGATTCGTGCCCTGCTGCATGTGAGCAATATCACCACAGAGTGTTGACTTAGTAAATCAAAAAGATTTACCTTCGCGGCAACCCGAGGAAACAGGGGTGACTGTGATGAAACGTAGTCTGGCCGGTTCCCTCCTGCTACTGGCAGCCGTCGCCGGCTGCGGCGCGGACGACCCCGCGCAGAACACCTCCGGCAGCAAGGAACTCGAGGTCCTCTACAAAGTCGACGTGACGTGGCCGCATCTGGAGAAGATGCTCACCGACGCGAAGAAGCAGTACGAAACCGCTCATCCGGGCGTCAAGATCAAGCTCACGCCCGTCCAGGGGACCAATGAGGCGTACTACACGAAGCTGGCGCTGCTGAACCGCTCCCCGGACTCGGCACCCGACCTCTACTACCACGACACGTTCCAGGTGAACGCGGACGTGGCGGCGGGCAAGCTGGCCCCGCTCGACGACTACCTGGCCAAGTGGCCCGACTGGAGCACCCAGTTCCCCGACTCCGTCAAGGAGGCCGCCAAGGGCGGGGACGGCAAGATCTACGGTGTGCCGATCAGCACGGACACGCGCGGCCTCTGGTACCACAAGGACGTCTTCGCCAAGGCCGGTCTGCCGGTCCCGTGGGAGCCGAAGACCTGGAACGACGTCCTCACGGCCGCCCGCACGATCAAGCAGAAGGTGCCCGATGTCGTCCCGTTCAGCATGTACTCGACGAAGATCCACGGCGAGGCGTCGACCATGCAGGGCTTCGAGATGCTCCTGTACGGCACGCCGGGCGGCACCCTCTACGACGAGACGCAGAAGAAGTGGGTGGCCGGCGGGAAACAGTTCACCGATGCCCTGACCTTCGTCAACACCATCTACCGGGAGGAACTGGGTCCCAAGCCGGCCGACGCCCACAACGCCAAGCTCGCCGACAAGGTGAACCTCGAGTGGTTCCCCAACGCCGAGGTGGGCATCTCGCTCGACGGCGCCTGGACCGCCGCGGCCTGGAAGCCGACCAGCACCAAGCCCTGGCCGCAGTGGGAGGACAAGGTCGGCTGGACGTCCATGCCGACGCAGAACGGCGAGGCGCCGGGGGCGGTCAGCATGTCGGGCGGCTGGGTCATGGCGATGAGCTCGTACGCGAAGAACAAGCAGGAGGCGTTCGACTTCATCACGGTGGCCACCAACAAGGAGAACTCGATGACGTACTCGGTGAGCACGGGCGACCTGGCTCCCCGCAAGGACGTGGCCGCCGACCCGAAGTACAGCGCCGGCAACCCGAGCGTCAAGTTCTTCACCGACCTGGCCTCCGTCACCCGCTACCGGCCGGCCTTCGAGGCGTACCCGAAGGTGTCGGCCCAGGTCCAGGAGGCCATGGAGGCGGTCACCACCGGCTCGCAGACCCCTGAGGAAGCGACGGCGGCGTACGTCAAGGCGTTGCCCACGGCCGTGGGAGGCGCCGACAAGGTATTGGCCCGATGACGGTAGCCGCGACGCGGTCTCCACCCGTGACGAGCCCGCCGATCCGCGGCTCGTCACGGCGCGGCGCACTGCGCTGGCTCCTCCCCCTGGGCCCGGCGCTCGTCTTACTCGCTCTGTTCCTGGCCGGTCCCATCCTCTGGAGCCTCTACATAGCCTTCACCAACGAGACGCTGACCGGCTCGGCCTCGGTGAATTCGCAGTTCGTCGGCGTCGCCAACTTCGTGAAGCTCTTCGGCGACCCGAACTTCCTCAATTCCTTCCTCCTCACTTTCGTCTTCGTCATCGGCTCCGCCGTCATCGGCCAGAACACCCTGGGCCTGATCATCGCTCTCCTCCAACGCGGCCGCGGCCGCGTGACCCGCAGCGTCGTCAACGGCGTGGTCATCGCCGCCTGGGTGGTGCCAGAAGTGGTGGCAGCGGCCTGCTGGTTCTCATTCCTGGCCGAGGAAGGCACCCTGAACTCGCTGCTGGGCATTTCCCAGGAATGGTTGTACACGGCCCCCATGGTCGCGGTGATCCTGGCCAACATCTGGCGCGGCACGGCCTTCTCGATGCTCGTCTATTCGGCCGCCCTCTCGGAGGTCCCCGCCGATCTGGTGGAGGCGGCGGCGGTGGACGGGGCAGGCCCAGGCCGCCGCCTCCTGCACATCACGCTCCCGCTGATCCGCCGCTCCATCATGGCCAACCTGATGCTGATCACCTTGCAGACGTTGGCGAGCTTCGGCCTCATCTACGCCCTGACCGGCGGCGGCCCCGGAACGGCCAGCCAGACGACACCGCTCTATATGTACGAGCAGGCGTTCCGCTATTTCGAAATCGGCTACGGCTCGGCGATCGCCCTGGTCATGCTGGTGGTAGGCGCCCTGTTCTCGCTGATCTACCTGCGGTTGATCAAAGTGGAGGACGCGTGACGAGATTGGCCGCCAGGGGCGCGGCATTGCTGGCACTCCTCCTGATCGCCTTGGCCTTTGTGGGCCCGTTCCTCTGGGTCCTGATCGCCTCGGTCCAACCAGAAGCCACGCTGGCGGCCAGCCCCACGCTCACCTTCTCCTTGGACAATTTCAAAGCAGTCCTGACCTGGGAAACCATCATCCTGCCCCTGATAAATTCGATCATCATCTCAGGCACCACCGCGATCCTGACAGTCCTGGTGGCAGGTTTGGCCGCGTACCCTCTCTCGCGCTACCAGCTCCGCTACCGCCGCCACTTCATGCTGACCCTCCTGTTCACCACGGGCCTGCCGGTGACGGCAATCCTCGTGCCGGTCTACGCGATGTTCTTCAGATTCAATCTCTACGGCTCGGTGCCGGCGATGGTCCTGTTCCTGACGGCGAGTTCGCTGCCGTTCTCGATCTGGATGATGAAGAATTTCATGGACGGAGTGCCGGTCAATCTCGAGGAGGCCGCCTGGGTGGACGGCGCGGGCTGGCTACGCTCCCTGACCGCCGTCGTCGGCCCTTTGATGGCCCCGGGAATCGCCGTGGTCGCGATCTTCGTATTCGTCGGCCAGTGGGGCAATTTCTTCGCCCCCTTCGTTTTGCTGGACACTCCGGAGAAGCAGCCGGCAGCGGTCACCATCTACACCTTCTTCTCCCAGTACGGGCAGGTGGCCTACGGCCAACTGGCCGCCTTCTCGATCCTCTACACAGCCCCGGCCGTCGTCCTTTATGTAGCCGTGAACAAGTATCTGGCCAGCTCCTTCAGCTTCGCCGGCTCCGTCAAGGGCTGACCCCGAGGGCGGGAGATCACGAGCCCGGCGGGCATCGGGGGGTGGGCTTGCCCGGCCCCGGCAGGCCCACGGCGCCGTCGGACAGGGCATCGTCGAAGGCCGCGCCGTCGAGCCGGGCCCCGGTGAAGTCGGCCTCGCGCACGTCCGACTTGGTGAACCGGGCCTCCCGCAGGTCCGCGCCGGTGAAGTCGGCCCGGTCCAGGACCGCCTCCGCCAAGTCGATGCCGCGCAGGTCCATGCCGGAGAGATCGGCCTTCGAGAGCGTGACCCCGTCTGCGTCGAGCGGACCCGTGACCACGGTGCCCCGGTCGGTCCGGCGATCCCGGTGGCCGAGCACGGTCAGGGCGGCCTGGACGGTCAGATGGGGGCGGGCCGTCTTCTCGCCGCGCGCCCGGTCCTGCAGGTAGGCGGAGATGGTCGTGGTCACCTTCCAGGCGTACGAGGGCGCGTCGCGGGCGAGGTCCTCCAGTTCGTACAGGCTGGTGACCCGGATGCTCGCCACATCGGACCTCAGATCCTGCACCGCCTTGTCATAGCGGGCCTGGAACTGCTTCTCGATTTCGAGTGAGACGGTCTGCGAGTTGTACCAGAACGTACCGACCATGCCGGCCAGCGCCAGCGCGGCGGTGATGACCGAACCCACCTGCATGAGCATCGTCCGCGTGCCGGTCACCGCGCCGACACGCTGCTCCGGCGTGAGCCCGCTGGTGCCGGTCATCCGCCGGGTGACCGGGCCGAGCAGCGCCACGATGGCCACGACCGCGCCGATGAGGACCACCGCCAGCACGATCAGCAAAAAAGTCACGATTTCCCCCGCCATTTCATGAATGCATCACGCTTATTTTCACGACGTTGCCCAGCTCACTTTAACGAAAGGGCAATCACTCCTTGACGGAACAGGTCAACGAGCGCATAGTATGTGCTGATTAGTTTGGATGACATCCAAACTAATCAACACTAGGCCGTTCGGCAGAAGTCCCTGTCAGGAAGGAGCAAACATGCGGAAGACCTCGCGCATCGCCGTTCTCACCGGCGTGCTGACGATCATCACCGGCCTCCTCGCCCCTCCCGCCCACGCCGCGGTCTGGTCGTCCACCGACCGGTGGGGCACCTGGACCAACGGCGGTTACACGCTTTACAACAACATTTGGGGCAGCGGCGCCGGACCCCAAACTATTTGGGCGAACTCCTTCAGCAACTGGGGCGTATGGGCAAATCACCCGAATACCGGCGGAGTAAAGGCCTATCCGAACGCCACCAAGTACGTCGGCAGACGGATCAGCACCCTGGGCAACGTCACCAGCACCTTCAACGTCACCGTCCCCGGGGGTGGCGCCTACACCACGGCGTACGACATCTGGGACACCAACCACGCCTACGAGATCATGTTGTGGATGAACAAGCGCGGCGCCGTCGGCCCCCTGGGCTCCCGCCAGACGAGCGCCTCCGTAGGCGGCCACAGCTGGGACGTCTACCGCGGAAGCAACGGCTCCAACCAGGTCTTCTCATTCGTCAGAACCGGCAACACGAACTCCGGCACGGTCGACGTCAGGGCGGTGCTCAACTGGCTACGCGGCAACGGCTGGATGGGTGACGTGACGCTCGGTGACGTACAGTTCGGCTACGAGATCACCTCCGCCAGCGGCGGCCTGGACTTCACCACCAACAACTTCTCGGTGTCCGCAAGCTGACCCGCGCCAACCGGCTGTTGTCCCGCCGACCCAGCGTCGAGTGCGTACCGAACCGGCGACCGCAAGTCCCCCACAAGCCCACCGGCGTGCCGGGGGTCTCCAGGCACACGACGAGCACACCGCTCACCGGTGTGCTCGTCGCCGCGGAATGAGCTCAGACCCTACCCGGAGGCCTGATCACCCAGCATGGTCCGCGCCTCGTCGAACTTGTCGACGCACAGCGCGAATGCCACCTCGCCCTGGCATATCGAGACGGGCAGCAACCACTCCGCGTTGATGTTGGCGTTCGCCAGCTTGCGCGCGAACTTGGCCGCCTCACCGGGCTGATCGGCGCACGTCACCCTGAGCGCGGGGTACGTGCTGAACTCGATGCCGGCTCCCTCCAGGGCCGCAGCCACGCCCGACTCGTCCGACGCGGTGAAGTAGACGGTCCCGTGGTCACCTGAGGTCGCCCCGGCCAACTCGATGTTGACCTCGGCACGACCGAGCACCTCGCACACATGGGCCAGCTCGCCGGGCTGGTTCTTGAGTTCTACGGTGTAGACCTTCATAGCGACTCGCCCCCGATAGCTACCTTGACACCCTCACCACTTCTATGCTAATACGCCATTCGCGCCGCCAAAAGCCCCAACGAGCCCCGATGGCCATCCTGGAGCCTGGCCGATGGACGAGCGTGTTCTCGGCGACAGTTTCATCCCATGTGACCGTCTACGGCCTCATCGTGCGCAGGGTCGGCGGGCGCTCAACCGTAGCCAATCGTGATCCGGATCGATGATCAATCCGGCCAATAGGCTGATGCCATCCAGTGAGTCCACTATTTTCGCGATCACTGTCATGACTTTGCGCTGACCTGCAACGACTCTCTTTCATCAACTGTAAAAATCAAGCATCTTGACAGCTCACTTTTCCGATGCCAACATCGCAAACGTCCCGAAATACTGGCGAAATAGCTCCACTTGTCGTACAAAACGTCAAGCGCAAGGAGCTGCGCGCGCCTTGCCTGACTCAACCCCCCAGGTCAGGAAAGGAAGCCCATGGCAGCAGCAGCACGCCTGCTCACGGCCTTACTCCTGGCGCTCCCGAGCGCCACGATCACGACCGCGGCGAAGGCCGACATCCCGCCGGCCGACTACCAGCAGGTCCAGTTAGCCGCCGGCCCGCCCGAGATCGGCGAGGCGATGTCCCTGGCCGTGCTCCCCGACCGAGGCATCCTGCACACGGCCCGCGACGGCACGGTCAGACACACCGACCCGGCGGGCAACACCAAGGTCGCCGGCAAGCTGGACATCTACACCCACGACGAAGAGGGCCTCCAGGGCATAGCCGTCGACCCAGGCTTCGCCACGAACCGCTTCGTCTACCTCTACTACTCCCCCAAGCTCACCACCCCGGCAGGCGACGCCCCCACCACAGGCACAGCCGCCGACTTCGAGCCGTGGAAAGGCCACCTGAACCTCTCCAGGTTCACCCTCAAAGCGGACAACACACTCGACCTGGCAAGCGAAAAGGTCGTCCTCCAGGTCCCGAACGATCGCGGCCAGTGCTGCCACGTAGGCGGTGACATCGACTTCGACAGCGCGGGCAACCTCTACCTCACGACAGGCGACGACACGAACCCGTTCGAGTCCAGCGGCTACTCCCCGCTCGACGAGCGCACGAACCGCAACCCCCAGTTCGACGCCCAGCGATCAAGCGCGAACACCAACGACCTGCGCGGCAAGCTCCTGCGCGTCAAGCCGCAACCGGACGGCACGTACACGATCCCGTCAGGCAACCTCTTCCTGCCCGGAACGGCCGGGACCAGGCCGGAGATCTACGCGATGGGCTTCCGCAACCCGTTCAGGATGTCGGTCGACCGTCCCACCGGCGTGGTCTACCTGGGCGACTACGGCCCCGACGCGGGCACCACCGACCCGAACAGGGGCCCGAACGGCCAGGTCGAGTTCGACCGGATCACCGCGCCGGGCAACTACGGCTGGCCGTACTGCACCGGGACCAACACGACCACCGAGACCTACAACGAGTACACCTTCCCGAGCGGTCCGTCAGCCGCCAAGTACAACTGCGCGGGCGGGCCGACGAACAACTCGTTCCGCAACACCGGCCTGGCCACCCTCCCGGCCGCCAAGCCGAGCTGGATCCGCTACGCCGGGGACGCGGGCTCGCCGCCGGAGTTCGGCAGCGGATCGGAGTCGCCGATGGGCGGCGAGGTCTACCGGTACGACCCCGACCTCGACTCGGCCGTCAAGTTCCCCTCCTCGCTCAACGGCCGTTACTTCGCCGCCGAGTTCGGACGGAGGTGGATCAGGGCCGTCGAGGTCAAGGCCGACGGCTCGTACGGGACGATCGAGTCGTTCCCGTGGACGGGCACGCAGATCATCGACACCGACTTCGGCCCCGACGGCGCGCTCTACGTGCTCGACTACGGCACGGGCGCGGGCGACCAGGCACTCTACCGGATCGAGTACATCGGCGGCACCAACCGCAACCCGATCGCCAAGGCCGCCTCCGACAAGACCTCGGGACCCGCGCCCCTGGCCGTGGCCTTCTCCTCGGCGGGCAGCTCCGATCCGGAGGGCGGCGCGTTGACGTACTCGTGGAGCTTAGGCGACGGCGCCACCTCCACCCAGCCCAACCCGTCCCACACGTACGCGGCCAACGGCACCTACACGCCCACGCTCACCGTCAGGGACCCGGAGGGATTGACCGGCACGGCCAGTCTGGTGATCACGGTCGGCAACACCGCGCCCAGTGTCACGCTCACCCAGCCGGTGCAGGGGCAGCTGTTCTCGTTCGGCGACACCGTGCCGTTCGCGGTCACGGTCACCGACCCCGAGGACGGGACGGTCGACTGCACGAAGGTCAAGGTGACGTACCTGCTCGGGCATGACAGCCACAACCACCAGATCACGTCCAGCACCGGCTGCACGGGCTCAGTCGCGGTGCCGGTGGACGGCGAGCACGACAGTGCCGCAAACATCTACGGCGTCTTCGACGCCGAGTACACCGACAAGGGCGGCCTGACCACGCACAGCACCCGTACGCTGCAGCCCAGGCACCGGCAGGCCGAGCACTTCGGCGCGCAGTCCGGCATCCAGCCCGCCGACCACGGCGCGGCGGAGGGCGGCAGGACGGTCGGCTTCACCGACAACGGCGACTGGATCTCCTTCCAGCCGTACGCACTCGGCAACGCCACCAGAATCACCGCCCGCGTGTCGTCCGGCGGCCCCGGCGGCACCATCGAAGTGCGCGCGGGCTCGGCCACCGGCACCCTGCTCGGCACCCTGACCGTGCCGAACACCGGCGGCTGGGACACCTTCGCGAACGTCTCGGCGAACCTGTCCAACGCCCCTTCCGGCACCACGACTCTCTTCCTGGTGTTCAAGGGGGTGACCGGCCAGGGCAACCTGCTCGATGTGGACGCGTTCACCTTTGAAACAGGCACGGAGGCGGAGGCGTACACGTCCAACTCGGGCGTGCAGGTGGCCGACCATCCGCCGGCCAGCGGCGGCAAGACACTCGGCTACGTCGACAACGCCGACTGGGCCGGATACTCGCAGGTCAGCACGGCGGGCGCGAAGGCGTTCAGCGCCCGGATCTCCTCCGGAGGCGCGGGCGGCACCATCCAGATCCGCTCAGGCTCGGCCACCGGCACCCTCCTCGGCACCGTCACCGTCCCCGTGACCGGCGGCTGGGAGACCTTCCAGACCGTCACCACCACCCTGACCGCCACCGCGACCGGCCCGCTGTTCCTGGCCTTCGCGGGCGGCGCGGGCGCCCTGTTCGACATCGACACCTTCACCATCACGAGGTAGGCACCGGATGACCAGAGTCATAGGAATCGTCCTCGCCACGCTCATCTCCATGATCGCCCCAGCGGCCGCCACCGCCGACGCCGCCTACCAGGTGCTGGTCTTCTCCAAGACGGCCGGCTTCCGGCACGACTCCATCCCGGCCGGCATCGAGGCCATCAGGAGCCTCGGCACGGCCAACGGCTTCACCGTCACGGCGACCGAGGACGCCAATGCCTTCACCCCGGCCAACCTGGCCGGCTACCAGGCGGTGGTGTTCCTCAGCACCACCGGCGACGTGCTGAACGACACCCAGCAGACCGCGCTGCAGTCGTACGTGGACGGCGGCGGCGGTTTCGTCGGCATCCACGCCGCCGCCGACACCGAGTACGGCTGGCCGTACTACGAGAGACTCGTCGGCGCCTACTTCAGCAGCCACCCGGCCATCCAGCAGGCCACGATCAGGAACGAGGACCGAACCCACCCGGCCACCGCCCATCTCGGCGCGACCTGGACGCGCACCGACGAGTGGTACAACTACCGCACCAACCCGCGCCCCAACGTGAAGGTCCTGCAGACCCTCGACGAGAGCACCTACACCGGCGGCACGATGGGTGCCGACCACCCCATCACGTGGTACCACGCCCAGGGCAACGGCAGGTCGTTCTACACCGGGCTCGGCCACACCGTCGAATCGTACAGCGACGGTAATTTCCGCCAGCTCCTGCTCGGCGCCATCCAGTACGCGGCCGGCGCGACCGCCTCACCCATCCCGACAGAGGGCGAGGCCTACACCTCAAGCCAGGGCGTGCAGATCGCCAACCACGCCTCCGCCAGCGGCGGCAAGACGCTGGGCTACATCGACAACGCCGACTGGGCCGGATACTCGCAGGTCAGCACGGCGGGCGCGAAGGCGTTCAGCGCCCGGATCTCCTCCGGAGGCGCGGGCGGCACCATCCAGATCCGCTCAGGCTCGGCCACCGGCACCCTCCTCGGCACCGTCACCGTCCCGGTCACCGGCGGCTGGGAGACCTTCCAGACCGTCACCACCACCCTGACCGCCACCGCGACCGGCTCCCTGTTCCTGGCCTTCGCGGGCGGCGCGGGCGCCCTGTTCGACATCGACACCTTCACCCTGAGCACGGGGACGACGCAGGCCCAGGTCTCGCCGAACGTGCACGTCTTCTACTACCCCTGGTACGGCAGCCCGTCCCTGAGCGGCGCCTGGCGGCACTGGCAGCAGGGCGGCCACACCCCGCCCGCGGACATCGGCGCCGACCTCTACCCCAAGCTCGGCCCCTACGACTCCGGCGACCAGGCCGCGATCGACCAGCACATGCGCTGGATCAGGCAGTCGGGCGCGGGCGTGCTCGTCTACAGCTGGTGGGGCCGCGGCGGCTACGAGGACAACCTGGCCCGCCGGGTCATGGACGCCGCCCAGCGCGAGGGCCTCAAGGTCGCCTGGCACCTCGAGCCGTACGCCGGCCGCACCGCCGCCTCGGTCGTGTCCGACGTTCAATACCTCAACCAGACCTACGGCGCGCACCCGGCCTTCCGCAACGCGTTCTACGTCTTCGAAAGCCTGAAGATCACCGACTGGACGGCGCTCGACCAGGTCACCGGCGCCAACGTCATCCTCGCCCAGACCACCGACACCTCCAAGATCGCGCACTTCTCCGGCATGTACACCTACGACGCGATCGCCGGCGCCACCGCCCCCGGCTGGGCGCAGGCCGCCGGCTACGCCAAGCAGCACAACCTGGTCTGGGCGCCGTCGGTCGGCCCCGGCTACATCGACGACCGCGCCGTCCCCGGCAACACCACCCCCACGCTGAGCAGGGACAACGGCGCCACCTACGACAAGGAGTGGACCAACGCCATCAACACCGCTCCGACCTGGGTGTCGATCACGTCGTTCAACGAGTGGCACGAGGGCAGCGTGCTCGAGCCCGCCGTCGTCAGGTCCGGGTACCAGAGCTTCGACGGCGCGTACGGGAAGACCGGCGCCGCCGCCGAGACCGCGTACCTCGACCGCACCCGCTACTGGGTCGAGCGGTTTCAGCCCTTGATCGCGCCGACCAGCCCGTTCACGAAGTAACGCTGCAACACCACGAACAACGCGATGACCGATGAACGAGGCAGCCATCAGGCGGCCATCACCGGACACCAACAGTGTGGATGCCTCGTTCTTCAGGGTGAGGAGGAAACGCGGAACGGTCGGGCATGTCGAGCTCCCGGTTCTGTCGGTGGTGATCGGTAGGTTGATCGGCGTGTCCCGCTACCGGCTCCAGCCCACGCCCGCCCAGGAGGCGGTGTTGCTGGAGCATTGCGGGCACGCCCGATTCGTCTGGAATCTGGCGGTAGAGCAGCATGAGCATTGGCGGGCGGGCCGCAAGAGCGCGCCTGGGTTCGCCGAGCAGTGCCGCCAGCTCACCCAGGCGCGGGCGGAGTTCGCCTGGTTGCGGGCGGGCTCGGTCATCGTGCAGCAGCAGGCGCTGAAGGACTTCGCCCAGGCCATGGCCAACTTCTTCGCCGGCACCCACCGCAGACCGACATATCGCAAGCGCGGGCAGCACGAAGGGTTCCGAATCGTTGCCGTGCAGGCCGACGATGTGCGCCGGCTGTCCCGCAACGTTGGCGAGGTGCGCATCCCCAAGGTGGGATGGGTGCACTTCCGCTGGTCCCGCAACGTGCCGGACGGTGTCAAGTCCTACCGGATCATCCGAGACCGGGCGGGACGCTGGCATGTCGCCTTCGCCGCGATCCCCGCCCCGATCCCGGCGCCCGAAACGGGCGCGTTCGTCGGCGTGGATCGGGGCGTGGCCGTGTCGGCAGCCCTGTCCACCGGGGAGATGCTGCACGCGCCCGGCCTGCGCGAGACGGAGCGGGCCCGGTTGCGGCGGCTGGTGCGCAAGCTCGCTCGGGCCGGGCGCGGCTCGCACCGGCGCGCCACGGTCAAACGGGCCGCCGCGAAGCTGAGGGCGCGCGAGACGGACCGGCGGAAGGACTGGGTGGAGCAGACCTCGACCGGGCTGGCGCGGCGGTTCGACGTGATCGCCGTCGAAGACCTGAAGATCGGCAACATGACCCGGTCGGCTCGGGGAACGCTCGCCGAGCCCGGCACGAACATACGGGCCAAGGCCGGGCTCAATCGGTCGATCCTCGCGGCCGGCTGGGGACAACTGGTCGAACGGCTGGAGCACAAGGCTCCCGGCCGGGTAGTGAAGATCAACCCCGCGTACACGAGCCAGCGGTGCTCGGCGTGCGGGATCGTCGACCGGGAGGCACGCGAGAGCCAAGCCGCCTTCCGCTGCCGATCCTGCGGATACGCCGCCAACGCCGACGTGAACGCGGCCAGGAACATCCAACACGCGGCAGGGCATGCCGTGTCTGCGCGGGAAGGGCCACGGGTTGCCGGGCCGGTGCACCGCGAACCTCAACCCGTCCTCTGTTAGCGTGAGGTGGGTTGGAATCCCGGCCTTCAGGCGGGGAGGATGTCAACTCGTTGTACCTCGGCACCTCGCTGGAGATCAGCGGCTCCAGCCCGATCGGCAGTGATGAACAGCGGCCGGTCGGAGATCGACACACGGGTGAGCACGTACTCGTTCCACGTCGGCACCGCGGTCAGCATCGCGATCGTGATGTGCGCGGGCCTGGCCAGCGGCAGGTGGACCGCCCCGCTCGGCTCCAGGAGTCAAGAATACAAATCGTCAAGATATGCGTCGGAATCTACATCGCGTATCTAGACGAGTAAGTCCGAAGCTCTGCGGCAAAGGGGGAAGGGCCTCGATGATCGTTTTGTGACGAACAACCTCGAGACCCTTCTCACTGCACTGTACGTGAAGATCGACGACGAGCTGGCAGGACCG
>NZ_JBICRM010000050.1:0-50379 GCF_043197025.1 Nonomuraea marmarensis | reverse complement strand
ACATGCGGGTGCTGGCTGCGGAGCTGGAAACGGCGCTGGCCGGCGTGCAACCCGCAGATAGTGAGGTCGCGTTCTGCTCTTCGGTGGTCGGCGATCTGCTGGATGGGGCGGGGTTGTCGGGCCGGTACTGGGTGGACAACCTGTGCCGGCCGGTGTTGTTCGAGCAGACCGTGCAAGCTGCCGCTGCGGCGGTGAGCAGGCCGGTGTTCATCGAGGTCAGCCCGCATCCCGTGTTGGTGGGCGATGTGGAGGACATCTGCCGGGCGGTCGGGTTGGACGCCGGCGTGTGCGGCTCGTTACGGCGAGGTGAGGGCGGCCCTCACCGGATGCTGGCTTCGCTGGCGCAGGCGTGGGTGCTGGGTGCGCCGGTGGCGTGGCCGCTGGTGTTGGCGACCGGGCCGGGTCCGGCGGGTCAGCCTCCTACCTACGCCTTCCAGCGAAACCGCTACTGGCTCGGTGACGGCCTGGCGACCGGCCGCCCGCCCGGCGCGGGCATCGACGGCTCACGCCACCCGCTGCTCAGCGCCGTCGTGTCCGTGGCCGACGACAGGTTCGTGTTCACCGGCCGGCTCTCGCGCAGGACCGCGCCCTGGCTGGCCGACCACGCCGTGGCGGGCGGCGTGCTGCTGCCCGGAGCCACGTTCGCCGAACTCGCGCTGGAGGCCGCCGCCCACGCGGGCTGCGACCGCCTCGACGAGCTGATCATCGAGACCCCGCTGTACCTGCCCGACACCGGCACGGTCACCATCCAGGTCACTCTCGACCCTCCGGACGCCGAACGACGCCGTCCCGTCGCCGTGTTCGCCCGCCCGGCGGACGCCGACGGCTGGCAGCGGCACGCCTCAGGCATCCTCGCCGAAGACGCCACCGCCGCCGCCCCGTACGGCTGGGCCACCGCCTGGCCGCCGCCCGGCGCGACTCCGGTGGACATCGCCGACGGGTACGAGCGCCTGGCCGAACAGGGCTACGAGTACGGCCCGGCCTTCCAGGGGTTGCGCGCCCTGTGGCGTATCGGCGAGGAACTGTACGCCGAGGTCGTCACGCCCGACGGAGTGGACGTGGCGGGCTTCGGCATCCACCCTGCCCTCCTGGACGCCGCGTTCCACCCCCTGGTGTTGTCCCGCGACGACGAGGAACTGCGCCTGCCGTTCGCCTTCAGCGGGGTGCGGCTGCACACCGCCCGGGCCCCGGCCCTCCGCGTACGGCTGGCCACCACGGGACAGGACGCCGTCGTGGAGGCGGCCGATCCCACCGGCGCCTCGGTGCTCTCGATCGACGCCCTGCGCACCAGGGCCGCCGCCTCCCGCGCCACCACCACCCTGACCCCGTATGGCGTGGACTGGGTGGAGGCTTCTCCCTCCGCGGCCGGAGCCCCCGACCCGGTCGTGATCCCCTGCGTGAGCGAACAACAGGACGTGACCGCCGCCGCCAGAGAGCTGACCGCCCGTGTCCTGGACGCCATCGCCGCTCAGCCGGACGACGTTCCCCTGATGTTCGTCACCCGGCCGGGCGACCTGGCGGGCGCGGCGGTGTGGGGCCTGGTGCGCTCGGCGCAGTCGGAGCAGCCGGGCCGGTTCACGCTGGCCGAGGTCGAGGACGGCTACACCGACTGGGGCCGGCTCGCCTCCGCAGACGAGCCGCAGATACGGGTACGCGAAGGCAAGCTCCTCGTGCCCCGCCTGGCCCGCCGCAAGGCCGTCACCGAGCCCTCGACGGACGTGTCAGGGACGGTGCTGGTGACGGGCGGCACCGGTGGCCTCGGCGCTCTGGTGGCGCGGCACCTGGTGGAGCGGCACGGGGTAGGCGACCTGCTGCTGCTGTCCCGGCGCGGCCCGGCTGCTCCCGGCGCGCAGGACCTGGTTGCCGAGCTAGAAGAGCTGGGCGCGCATGTCACCGTGACGGCCTGCGACGTCTCCGACCGCGAGGCCCTGGCAGCCGCGTTGGCCTCGGTGCCGGCACTGACCGGGGTCGTGCATGCGGCGGGAATCCTGGACGACGCCCTGGTGGCGGACCTCACCCCGGCCCGGATGGCGTCGGTGCTCGGGCCGAAGGCCGATGCCGCCTGGCACCTGCACGAGCTGACCCGCGATCGGCCGCTGTCGACGTTCGTGCTGTTCTCCTCCCTGGCCGGCGTGCTGGGCAACGCCGGACAAGGCAACTACGCCGCGGCCAACGCCTGCCTCGACGCGCTGGCGACGCACCGCCACGAGCTGGGCCTGCCCGCCGTGTCGGTGGCCTGGGGCCTCTGGGACACCGCCTCCGACATGACCGGCGGCCTCAGCCAGGCCGACCTCGCCAGGCTGGCGCGGGCGGGCATCGCCCCGCTCTCCGCCGAACAGGGCCTGGGGCTGTTCGACGCCGCCCTGGTCAGCGCCGAGCCGGTCGTGGTGGCCGCCCGTTGGAACGGGGCGGGACTGCGTACCAGAGCCGAGAACGGCGACCTGCCGCCCATCATGCGCGGCCTGGTACGCGCGCCGCGCCAGACGGCGGCCCCCGCGACCCAGGCGGCGGCGCCCGCCACCCTCGCCGACCGCATGTCCGCGCTCCCGAGACCTGCCGCGTTACGCCTGGTCACCGAAACCGTCCAGGCCCACGTGGCCGCGGTACTGGCCCACGGCAGCACCGACAACGTCGAGGTGGACCGCCCCTTCAACGAACTCGGCTTCGACTCCCTGACCGCCGTCGAGCTCCGCAACCGGCTCAACACCGACACCGGCCTGCGGCTGCCCGCCACGCTCGTCTTCGACCACCCCACCGTCGCCTCGCTCGCCGAACACCTGTCCAACTCGCTGGCCCCACCGGAGTCCGCGCCCGATGACCTGCTCCGCTCCGCCCTGGCGCGGATCGACCAGGTGCTCGAGCGCGCCAACGGGGACGCGGCGGCCATCCTCGACCGGCTCGTGCCCATCCTGCAGAACGCGCTCACCAAGCTCGGCTCGGCCCCGGCCACCGCCGACGGCGTGATGGACAAGATCGACTCAGCCTCCGACGAGGAGATCTTCGCCCTCATCGACAACGAACTGTGACCACGACCGCGACCGGAAAGGCTCTTCCGTTGGGGACCGAGGAAAAGCTCCGCGCCTATCTCAAGCGCGTGACCGTCGAACTGGCCCAGACCCGCCAGCGTCTCACCGACCTGGAGGAACGCCGCCACGAGCCCATCGCCGTCGTCGGCATGGCCTGCCGCTACCCGGGCGGCGACACGGTCGAGGACTTCTGGGACCTGCTGCGGCGGGGCGACAACGCGGTACGCGAGGTGCCCGCCGCCCGCTGGGACATCGACGCCTACTACAACCCGGACCCGGGCGTCCCCGGCGGCATGTACACCAGGTACGGCGCCTTCCTGGACGACGTCACCGGATGGGACGCCGAGTTCTTCGGCCTCTCGCCCCGCGAGGCGCTGCGCGTCGACCCGCACCAGCGCCTGCTGCTGGAGCTGGCCTGGGAGGGCCTGGAGAACGCCGGCCTGTCGCCCTCCCGCCTGGCCGGCAGCCGCACCGGCGTGCTGGTCGGGTTCATGGACACGCTCCAGTACGGCAGGCTGCAGATCGAACGGCAGGGCGACGCGGCCGCGTCCGACCCCTACCTGGGCCAGGGCGCGGTGCCCAGTGTCGCCGCCGGGCGCATCGCGTACCAGCTCGACCTGATCGGCCCCACCGTCACGGTGGACACCGCCTGCTCCTCGTCCCTGATCGCGATCCACCTGGCCGCCGAGAGCCTGCGCAGGGGCGAGTGCGACCTGGCCATCGCGGGCGGGGCGTCCCTCACCCTGCACCCCACGGTGTACCTGCAGGCGTGCGCCGGGCTGATGATGTGCTCCGACGGCCGGTGCAAGACCTTCGACGAGGAGGCCGACGGCTACGTCATGGGCGAGGGCGGCGGCGTGCTGGTGCTGGAGCCGCTGTCCAGGGCGCTGGCCAACGGCCGCCGCATCAGGGCCGTGCTGCGCGGCTCCGCGGTCAACCAGGACGGCCGCAGCAACGGCCTCACCGCCCCCAGCCGCCGCGCGCAGACCGACGTCATCACCCGCGCGCTGGCCGCGGCGCGCGTGTCGCCCGACGAGATCGACTACGTCGAGGCGCACGGCTCCGGCACCCACCTGGGCGACGCCATCGAACTGTCGGCGCTGCACGACGTCTTCGGCGCCCGCTCGCCGGAGCGTCCGCTCCGGGTGGGCGCGGTCAAGACCAACATCGGCCACACCCAGGCCGCCGCCGGAGTGGCCGGCGTCATCAAGACCGTGCTGATCCTCGAGAACGGCCTCGTCCCGCCCAGCCTCAACCTGACCACCCCGGCCGTCGCCATCCCCGAAGACGGCACCGTCCAGCCGGTCACCACCGGAGTCCCGCTGCCGTCCCGTGACACCCCGAGACTGGCGGGCGTCAGCTCCTTCGGCCTGTCCGGCACCAACGCCCACCTCATCCTGGAATCGGCGGCGAAGCTCGCCACTGTATCTGAGAGCGCTGTATCTGAGGACGCCCCAGCCGTTCGCGGGCATGTCCTGCCGGTGTCGGCGGCCAGTGCCGTCGCGTTGCGGGAGCAGGCCGCCCGGCTGGCCGGCTGGCTGACCGAGCGTCCCGGTACGGCGCTGGACGACCTCGCCCACACCCTCCAGACCGGCCGCGCCGAGCTCGACCACCGCCGCGCCCTGGTCTGCGGGGACCTCGGCGAGGCGGTGCGGCGGCTGCGCGCCACCGCCGAGGACGGCGGCGGGCACCGCGTCAAGGGCCGCCCCCGCATCGCCTTCCTGCTCCCCGGAGTAGGCGACCAGTACGCCGGCCTCGGCAGCGAGCTGTACGCCACGGAGCCCGTCTACGCCGAAGCCGTCGACCAGTGCGTCGACCTGGTGCGCGAGCGCTCGGGCGTGGACCTGCGCCCGTTCTTCACCCCCGGAGCCCCCACCGCGGACCGCCCCGCCGACCTGGCCGCCCTGCTGGGCCGAAGCGACGCCCCGCCCGCCGACGACCCGCTCGGCCACGCCGCCGTCGCACACCCCTTCCTCTTCACGGTCGAGTACGCGCTGGCCCGCCTGCTCCGCCATTGGGGCGTCACCCCGGACCTGCTCATCGGCTACAGCCTGGGCGAGTACGTCGCCGCCTGCCTGGCCGGCGTGTTCACGCTGGAGGACGCCCTGCACGTGGTCGTCGAACGAGCGCACCTCATCAGCGCGGTGCCCGCGGGCCGCATGGTCGCGGTCGCCGCCCCCGAGGACCGCATCCGCGCCGCGCTCTCCGCGGCCGGGGTCGAGGTGGACGTGGCCGCGCGGAACGGCCCGGCGATGACCGTGCTCAGCGGCCTGCCGGCGGAGATCGAGGCCGCGACCGCCGTACTGACCGGGGAGGGCCTGGCCTGTCGCCCGCTGCGGTCCGCGCACGCCTTCCACTCCGTGCTGCTGCAGCCCGCGCGGGAGAAGCTGGTCGCGGTGCTGGAGACGGTCCAGCGGCACGCGCCCGCCGTCACCATCGTGTCCAACCTCACGGGTGAACCGCTCACCGCCGAACAGGCCACCAGCACCTCGTACTGGGCGGACCAGCTGGTCAGCACGGTCCGCTTCGCCGACGGCGTGCGGCACTGCCTGGGCCAGGACGTGACCGCGTTCGTCGAGCTGGGACCGGGCCAGACCCTGGGCGGGCTGGTACGGCAGAACCTGACCGGCGGGCCCGCCGCCGTACTCGGGACGTTGCCCCCGTATTGGACGGCGGGGCAGCCCCGCGACGCCCACGCCGAGCTGCTGGCCTCGTGCGCCGCGCTCTGGGAGCTGGGCGTCGGGGTGTCCTGGGAGCGCACCCGCCCGAGCGGGGGCCGCGTGCTGAGCCTGCCGACCTACCCGTTCCAGCGAACCCGCTTCTGGCCGGAGCCCACACAGGAGCCCGAGGTAACGCACACCCAGCAACCCGCCGAGCCCACCGACTTCACCTTCGTGCCCACCTGGCGGCGGGACCCGGCCTCCGGCGCCCTCCCCACCGCCCTGAACCTGCCCGGCCCCCTCGTCGTCTTCGCCGACCCCGAGGGAGTCGGATCGGCGCTCGCCGACCTGGCCGCCGCGTCCGGAACGCCCGTGGTGGAGGTGGTGCCCGGGTCCGGGCCGCGCCGCGAGGGGCGCCGCCTGACCATCGATCCGGCCGTGCCCGAGCACTACGCGGAGGTGTTCGCGGAGCTCCCACCGGGCCCGGTGCACGTGGCCCACCTGTGGAGTCTGGTCTCCTCCGCCGGGATGCCCGATGACGACGAACTGCGGGACGCGGTCGGGCACGGCTTCGACAGCCTCATGCTGGCCGTGCAGGCGCTGGGCGAGCGGCCCGGACGGCTGCTGACCGTGAGCCGGGGAGCGACCGAGATCCTCGGCGGCGACGTTCCCGCCCCGCACCAGTCGCTGGGGCACGGTCTCGGCCGCGCCGCCAGGCACGAGTACGCCGGGCTGACCTGGAGCGGCGTGGACCTGGACGCCGAGGCGGGCTCCTCCGCCACGGTCACGGCCGCGCAGGTCGCCCACGAGCTCCTGTCCCGGCCGGACGAGGACACCACCCCCGAGGCACCCGACCCGCTGGCCGGATGGCGCCGGGGCCGTCGCTGGGTACGCGGCTGGACGGAGGCCCCCGCCCAGCCACCCCAGACGTGGCGCGAGGACGGCGCGTACCTGATCACCGGCGGCACCCGCGGCCTCGGCATGGCCCTCGCCAAACACCTGGCCCGAGCCGGCGTGCGCCGCCTCGCCCTGGTCAGCCGCACCCCGCTGGCCCGCGAGGGAGCCCCGCAGGGCGATACCGCCGGAGTCGTGGCCGGACCGGACGAGGGGCGGGTCGCGCAGACTCTTCGCGACGTGGCCGAGTTGGAGGCGGCGGGCGTCGAGGTGCTGCCGCTCACCGCCGACACCGGCGTACCGAGTCAACTGCGCGCCGCCCTGCGCAGCGCGCGCGAGCACTTCGGCGGGCTGCACGGCGTGATCCACGCCGCGGGGCTGCCCGCCGGGGGCATGCTGCGCCGCCGTACCCCCGCCGAGGCCGGGCGGGTGCTCGCGCCCAAGGTGCTCGCCATGGGACCGCTCGCCGAGCTGGTCAGCGCCCGCACCCCGGCCGACGAGCGGCCGGAGGTGCTCGTGCTCTACTCCTCCGCCGTCACCGCGTACGGCGGCGTCGGCGAGGCAGACTACTGTGCCGCCAACACCCTGCTCGACGCGTACGGCCAGGCGCTGGCCGCCACCGCCCCCTCCACCCGGGTCGTGTCGGTCGCCTGGGGGCCGTGGCAGCACGACGTCTGGCAGGCCGAAGGGCTCAAGGCGACCGGCGGCCTGGCCGGCCGGGTGGCGGACTACCGCGCCCGCTACGGCTTCGCCGACGACGCCGGATGCGCGCTCCTCGACCGGATCATCGCCGGGGGACACGGCAGCGTCATGGCGGTCAGGCAGCCGCTGCGCGAGGTCCTGCGCGCCTGGTCGGCCATGCTCGACCTGGGCGACCTCGTCGGGGCGGCTGCCGTCGTGCCCCAGGGGCAACGGTTCCCGCGCCCGATGCTGCGTACCGACTACGCGGCGCCGCGAACGGAGTCCGAGGCCGGGATCGCCGAGCTGTGGGGCGCCTACCTCGGCATCGACCGGGTCGGCGTGCACGACCCGTTCTTCGACCTCGGCGGCAACTCCCTGCTCGGGATGGCCATGGTGCTCGCCATCGAGAAGGAGCTCGGCCGCCCCGTGGCGCCGGCGGTGCTGTTCGAGCACCCGACCGTCGCCGAGCTCGCCGCCGCGCTCGACGGCGACGGCGGCGCGGACCCGCAAGAGACGCTCACCACCAGTTCGGCGCGGGGGCAGCGGCGACGCCGGGCCCGTTCCAGCAACCGGAAATGAGGACGGTAGACGTGAACGACGACATCGAAAGCCCGGGCACCGACATCGCGATCGTCGGGATGTCCGGCCGCTTCCCCGGGGCGTCCGACGTCGCCGAGCTCTGGTCGGTCATCCGGGCCGGGGCGTCCGGGATCACCCGCTTCAGCGAGGAGGAGCTCCGGGCCGCGGGGGTGCCGGACGACCTGCTCGCCGACCCCGCCTACGTGCAGGCCGGGCCGGTCATCGACGGCGTGGAGCTGTTCGACGCGGCCTTCTTCGGATTCAGCCCCAAAGACGCCCAGATCCTCGACCCGCAACACCGGCTCTTCCTCGAACACAGCTGGACGGCGCTGGAGGACGCGGGTTGCGACCCCAAGCGGTTCGACGGCTCGATCGGGGTGTTCGGCGGCTGTGCCCACAGCTCGTACCTGCAGAACAACCTCCTCCCCAGCGGTATCGGAGCCGTTGTGGGAGAGCTGGCGCTGGGGCTGGCCAACGACAAGGACTCGCTCACCACCCGCGTGGCGCACGCGCTGGGCCTGTCGGGCCCCAGCTACGGCGTGCAGAGCTACTGCTCGACCTCGCTCGTCGCGGTGTGCGCGGCGGCCACCAGCCTGGCGGGCTTCGAATGCGACCTGGCCCTGGCCGGCGGCGTCGCGGTCAACGTGCCCCACCGCGTGGGCTACCTGTACCAGCAGGGCGGCATCGCGCCGCCGGACGGCGAGTGCCGCGCCTTCGACGCCGGCGGGCTCGGCAGCCCGCTCGGCAGCGGCGTCGGCGTGGTCGCGCTGCGGCGGCTGGAGGACGCGCTCGCCGACGGCGACCAGATCTACGCGGTCATCCGCGGCTGGGCCGTCAACAACGACGGCGGGCGCAAGGTCGGCTTCACCGCCCCCGGGGTGCGGGGCCAGGCCGCCGTCATGGCCGAGGCGCTGGCCAGCGCCGACCTGACGGCCGCCGACATCGACTACGTCGAGGCGCACGGCACCGGCACCGCGCTGGGCGACGCCGCCGAGCTGGCCGCGCTGCAGCAGGTGTTCCGCGGCCAGTCGCTGCTGATCGGGTCGGTCAAGACCAACCTGGGCCACCTGGACCGGGCGGCGGGGGTGACCAACCTCATCAAGGCCGCGCTGGCCCTGTGCCACGACGAGATCCCGCCCACGCTCAACCTGACCGAGCCCAACCCGCAGCTCGCCGCGGGCGAGGCCGACCTCGAGGTGGTCACCGGCCTGCGGAGCTGGCCGCGCGAGGCGGGCCGGACGCGTCGGGCAGGGGTGAGCGCGTTCGGCATCGGCGGCACCAACGCCCACGTCGTGCTGGAAGAGGCGCCGCTGGTGCCCAGGACCGAGGAGCCGCCCCGGCCCGAGCTGCTGGTCTGGTCGGCCCGTAACGCCGGCGCCGCCGACGCGATGACCGGGCGCCTCGCCGCGCACCTGGACGGCGACGGGCGCGAGCATCGGCTGGCCGACGTGGCCCACACCCTGCAGACGGGCCGTCAGGTGTTCGGCCACCGCAGGATGCTGGTCGCCTCCTCCCCGGCCGAGGCCGCCGAGGGGCTGCGGAACGCGGGCGTACTGGGACGTGCGGAGAGCCGTACCGACCGTCCCGCCGCCTTCCTCATCCCCGGGACCGGCGAGCAGTACCCGGGCATGGCCGAGGAGCTGTACCGGTCGGAGCCGGTGTTCCGCGAGGTGCTCGACGAATGCCGGGCCGAGCTGCGCCGGCTGATGGGCGCCGGTACGGACCCGCTCGCCGACATGCTGGCCCCCCGCCAGACGAGCCAGGACCGCCTCGGCCGGCTGCTCGGCCGCGGCCCCGCGCCGGACGCCGCGACCCCGACCGAGGTCCTGCAGCCGGCGCTGTTCGCGGTGGAGTACGCGCTGGCCAGGCTGGTGTTGTCGTGGGGGATCCAGCCCGCGGCGCTGGCCGGGTACAGCCTCGGCGAGTACGTCGCGGCCACCCTGGCGGGCGTGTTGGCACCGAACGACGCCCTCGCCCTGGTCGCGCACCGCGCCCGCCTCATCGGCGAGTTGCCCGCGGGCGCGATGAGCGCGGTCCCGCTGCCCGCCGCCGACCTCATGGACCGTCTCCGGCGGGCCGGGATCACCGGGGTGGACGTGGGCGCCGTCAGCGGCCCAGAGCTCACCGTGCTGTCCGGCGAGCCGGAGGCCATGCGGGCCGTCAGGGCGCTGCTCGAGGCCGAGGCGGTGCCGTGCCGCCCGCTGGCCACCACGCACGCCTTCCACTCCGCGATGATGGCGCCGATCAGGGACCGGCTCACCGCCTGGATCGCGGCCAACGTCCCGCTCCGGGCACCCCGCATCCCGTACGTCTCCAACGTCACCGGGGAACTGGTCACCGCCGAGCAGGCGAGCGACCCGGCGTACTGGGCCGAGCACATGTGCGCACCCGTCCAGTTCGACGGTGTCCTGCATACCCTGCTGGCCCTGGACGGCGACGCGGCGCTGCTGGAGATCGGCCCGGGGCAGTCCCTGGGTGCGATGGCCCGCGGGCACCGCGACTGCCCGCCCGAACGCTGGCCCCTCATCGTGGCCACGCTGCCCGGCGCGGACGACCCCCGACCGGCCCAGACGGTGCTCGCCGCGGCGGCGGGACGGTTGTGGCTGGCCGGCGCGCCGATCGACTGGTCCGGATACCGCCAGGACCGTCCGGTGGCCAAGGTCGGACTGCCGACCTACCCGTTCCAACGCGAGCGCTACTGGGTGGACGCCGCCGCCGTCCCGACCCCAACCCCCGCCGGCGTCCCGACCCCGCCCCCCGCCGACCCCCGGCTCCCGCACGTACGCCTGATGGCACCCCGCTGGACCCTTGCCCCTCTGCCGGACGCCGCCGAGCCGGTCGGGACCTGCGTCCTGCTGGCCGGCCGCGCCGAGACCGCGGAGGCGGTGGCCCGCGCCCTGCGCGCCGCCGGCACCGAGATCGTGACCGTGCTGCCAGGAGACTCCTTCGCCGAGACGCCCGGCGGCCACACCATCGCCCCGGAGTCGGCGGCGGACCACGCCTCCCTGGCGCGGCACCTGAGCGACGCCACCGTCGTGGTGGACCTCCGCCTCCTCGACCAGCCGCCCTCCGGCCAGCCCGCCAACGGGCACTTCGACCGGCCCATTGACCGGCCTGCGGACAGGCCCTCCGACCGGCATGCCGACGGGCGTGGCAGTCTCCTCCCCGTGGCCCGGTTGCTGCACGCCTGGGGCGAGGACGGCGGCGACAACACCCGGGTCCTGCTCGCCACCAGAGGCGGCCATGCGGTGGCCGACGGCGAAACCCCCGACCCCGGGCAGGCCGCCGCCGCCACCCTCCCCATGGTCGCCAACCAGGAGTACCTCACCCTCGACTGCGCCACCGTCGACTTCGCCCCGGACGTCACCCTGGAGGCCGTGGCCGAAGCGCTCGCCACCGAGGTCCGCCACCGCGGCGACGGCACGTTCGTCGCCTACCGCGACGGATCCCGCCTCGTCCGCGCCCACACCGACGCCGAACCGGAGAACCACCCCGCCGACGCCGAGCCGGAGAGCCACCCCGCCCTCGCCGACACCCAGCCGGAGAACGCCCCCGCCATCCGGGCCGGCCACACCTACCTGATCACGGGCGGGCTCGGCGACGTCGGGCTGATCGTGGCCGAACACCTGGTCAGGGCTGGTGCCGACCGGCTCGTTCTGACCAGTCGCGGTGGCGTTCCTGACGACGAGGACGACCCGCGGCACCGCGCCGTACAGCGGCTGCGTGCGCTCGGGGCCGAGGTGCTGACCCCGCGCGTGGACGTCACCGACGCCACCGCCATGCGGGCCGTGCTCGCCGACACGCTCCACGACGGAACGCTCGGCGGCGTGGTCCACGCCGCGGCCGAGACCTCCCCCGACACCTTCCGCCCGCTGCGCGACCTCGACGAGGCCGCCGTCGCCAGGCACTTCGCCGCCAAGGTGACCGGCGCCCTGGTCCTGGAGGAGGTGCTGGCCGAGCTCCAGGCCGCGCCCGGCTTCTGCGTGCTGTTCTCCTCCACCTCGGCCGTTCTCGGCGGCATCACGTTCGGCAGCTACGCCGCCTCCAACGCCGCGCTCACCGCGCTCGCCCACCGCAACCCGCGCTGGGTGGCCGCGAGCTGGGACACCTGGGCGGTCACCCTCGACCGGATCGAGGGCGGCCTGGGCGCCGCGATGGCCGCGCACGCCATGTCGGCCGACGAGGCGCTGGCGGCCTTCGACCGGCTGCTGGCCGACCCCCGGCCCTCCCTGGTCGTGGCCGCCGGCGGGCTGGAGGACCGGCTGCCCAGGAAGGTGCCCGCCGCACCGGCGAGCCGCGACCGGTTTCCCCGCCCCGAGCTTCCCCAGCCCTACGCGCCGCCGCTCACCCAGGCCGAGCGCGACCTGGCCGCGCTCTGGTCCGAGGTGCTCGGTGTGGAGCCGGTCGGCACCCGGGACAACTTCTTCGACCTCGGCGGCAACTCCCTGGTGGCGCTGCAGATGCTGGCGCTGGTGAAACAGCGCTTCGGCGTGGCGGTCCCGACGGTGGTGCTGTTCGAGGCCCCGACCGTGCACACCCTGGCCGCCGTCCTCGACGAGCGCTCCGCGCCACCATCCCCGCAGCCGGTCGGCCAACCCCGGTCCGTGCACGTCACGGAGCAGTCTGACGAAGACGACCGGCGCATCGCGATCGTCGGCATGGCGGGCCGCTTCCCCGGGGCTCCGGACGTGGAGGCGTTCTGGCGGAACCTGCGTGACGGCGTCGAGTCCATCAGCGTCTTCACCGAGGAGGAGCTGCTCGGCTCCGGCGTGCACCCCGACCAGCTCGGGGACCCGGCGTACGTGCCCGCCCGCCCGGTGCTGGACGACGTCGGCGGCTTCGACGCGGCCTTCTTCGGCATGAGCCCCCGCATGGCGGCGATCACCGACCCGCAGCAGCGGGCCTTCCTCGAGGTCTGCTGGGAGGCGCTGGAACAGGCCGGGTACGCCGCGCCGGAGCACCGGGGCCGGGTCGGCGTGTTCGGCGGCGCCAACATCAGCACCTACCTGCTCCGCCTGACCGGCCAGCTGCTCGGCGGCGGCCAGCAGGAGTTCAGCGACTTCGAGGTCATCATGGGCAACGACAAGGACGCCCTGACGACGACCGTCTCCTACCTCTTCGACCTGTACGGCCCGAGCGTCGCCGTACAGACGTTCTGCTCCACGTCGCTGGTCGCCGGGCACCTGGCCGTGCAGAGCCTGCGCAACGGCGAGTGCGAGCTGGCCCTGGCCGGAGGCGTCTCCATCCGCGTGCCCGACCGGGTGGGCCACCTGTACGGCCCCGGCGGCCAGGAGTCGCCCGACGGCCACGTACGCACCTTCGACGCCCAGGCCCGAGGCAGCATGTTCGGCGACGGGGCGGCCGTGGTCCTGCTCAAGCGGCTGCCCGACGCGATCCGCGACGGCGACCACATCTGGGCCGTGATCCGCGGCTCGGCCATGAACAACGACGGCGCGCTCAAGGTCGGCTACACCGCCCCCAGCGTCGTGGGCCAGGCCAGGGTGATCGCGGACGCGATGGCCGACGCGGGCGTCACCGGAGACGACATCAGCTACGTCGAGGCGCACGGCACGGCCACCGAGCTGGGCGACCCCATCGAGGTGGCCGCGCTGACCCGCGCCTTCGGCCCCACCAGCGACAAGCGGTACTGCCCGATCGGCTCGGTCAAGACCAACGTCGGGCACCTCGACCGGGCGGCGGGGGCCAGCGGCCTGATCAAGACCTCGCTGGCGCTGCGCGAGGGCGTGATCCCGCCCAGCCTCCACTACACCAGCCCCAACCCGGAGATCGACTTCGACGACAGCCCGTTCTACGTCAACACCGAGCTGTCGCCCTGGCACACCCGGGACGACCGCCCTCGCATCGCCGGGCTCAACTCCCTCGGCATGGGCGGCACCAACGTCCACATGGTGGTCGAACAGCCGCCCGCCAGGCCGGCCGCCGAGCCGTCCGCGCGCCGTTACCACGTCCTGCCCTTCTCCGCCCGCAACGCCGCCGCCGCGGACCAGGCGCGCGACCGCCTTGGACGGCACCTGACCGCCGGGCCGGGCGCGCGGCTCGCGGACGTGGCCTACACGCTGCAGGCCGGGCGGAAGACGTTCGAGCACCGCCGCGCGCTGGTCGCCGACGGCACCGCGGCGGCGGCCCAGGCGCTGGGCGGCGGGGCCGGGCTGCTGGGCCGGATCGACACCGTGCAGGGCCGCCAGGTCGCCTTCCTCTTCGACGGCGTCGGCGAGCAGTACCCCGGCCTCGCCGGCGAGCTGCACCGGCACGAACCGGCCTTCCGTGCCGCGTTCGACGAGTGTCTGGACCTGCTCGGCGAGGCCGCGCACGCCCCCGACCTGGCCGCCCTGCTCACCGGTGAGCGCGCCGACCCGGGCGCGACCCTGGCCGCCCTCCTCGGCCGCACCGGCACAGGCGCGGGCGACGACCGGACCGCCGCGCTCGAACGGACCGAGGTGGTGCAACCCGCGCTGTTCGCCGTGGAATACGCGCTGGCCCGCACGCTCATGTCCTGGGGCCTGCATCCGAGGCTCATGCTCGGCTACAGCCTCGGCGAGTACGTCGCGGCCACCCTGGCGGGCGTGTTGTCACTGAAGGACGCACTGGCCCTGGTCACCCACCGGGCCCAGCTCATCGCCGCGCTCCCCGCCGGAGCCATGCTCGCCGTGTCCCTGCCCCCCGACCGGCTGCGCCGCCGCTTCCGGCTGGACGAGCGCGGCCTCGACGTCGCCGCCGTCAACGGCCCCCAGGTCACCGTCGTCGCGGGCCCCGGCGAGGCCGTCACGGGGCTGGCGGCCGACCTGCGGGCGGCCGAGATCCCCTGCCGCCAGCTGGAGACCACCCACGCCTTCCACTCCCGGATGCTGGAGCCGCTGAGCGACGAGCTGACCCAGTGGGTCAAGGCCAACGTGCGGCTGAACCCGCCCGCCCTGCCGTACATCTCGAACGTGACCGGCGAGATCGCCGACGCCGAGCTGGTGTGCGACCCCGGCTACTGGGCCAGGCACATGTGCGCGACCGTGCGCTTCGCGGACGGGATCGGCCGGCTGCTGGCCGACCCCGAGCTGGCCGTGGTGGAGATCGGGCCCGGCCAGTCGCTCGGCGCGCTGGTGCGCGGCGCCGGCTGCCCGCCGGAGCGGTGGCCGCTGATCACCCACACGCTGCCCGCGGCGAGCGACCCCAGTCCGGGCGACCAGGTGCTCGCCGACTGCCTGGCCAGGCTCTGGTTGTGCGGCGTCACCCTCGACTGGGACGCCTACCACGGCAGGACGGAGGGGGCCGACCCCGCCGCGCTGCCGGGCCGGATCCCGCTGCCCACCTACCCCTTCCAGCGGCAGCGCCACTGGATCGACCCCCCGGCCCAGCGGCAGCAGCTCCCGGCCGAGCCCGCCAACCTCTTCGACGCGATCACCAGCCTGCCCAAGCTACCGGAGGAGAGCTGGCTCCACCTGCCCGTATGGCGGCAGAGCGCACCCCCGGCGCCCGCCGCGAGCGGGCCGAAGTCGTGGCTGGTCTTCACCCGCGACGGGCTCGCCGACGCCGCCGCGGACCGCCTGCGCGCCACCGGCGTCCCCATCACCCTGGTACGCCCCGGCGACGCCTACACCTCCACCCCCGACGGCCACACGATCAGAGCGGGCAACGCGGCCGACCTGCGCGCCCTGCTCCGGGACCTGCGTACCGCCGGCCGCCCCCTGGACCGGGTCCTGCACCTGTGGACGCTGGAACCGGGAGCCGGCACCACCGCGTACGGCCTGCACACCCTCGTCGCGCTGGCCAGGGCGGCAGGCGAGTCGGGCATCGCCGAGTGGTCGCTCGACGTGGCCGTCTCCGGCACCCAGCAGGTCATCGGGACCGAGGTCACCCACCCCGAGGCCGCCACCGTGACCGGCCCCTGCCTGGTGATCCCGCTGGAGTACCCAGGCGTGACCACCCGCCTGATCGACCTGCCCGGCGACCCGGCGGCGGCCGACCTGGCCGCGCTGACCGCCGAGCTGGCCCGCCCGCAGACCGACCGCATCCTGGCGCTGCGCCACGGCCGCCGCTGGCTCCCCGGCTACGAGCAACTGCCCGCCGGCCCGCAGGACGCGCCCTTCCGCGACGGCGGCGTCTACCTGATCACCGGCGGGCTCGGCGGCATCGCGCTCGGCCTGGCCGGGCACCTGGCCCGCGACCACCAGGCCAAGCTGATGCTGCTGGCCAGGCACGGCCTCCCGCCGCAGGAGAGATGGGCGGGCATCCTGGCGGGAGAGCAGGCCGACGAGACCACTCGGCGGCGCGTCGCCCAGGTCTCCGAACTGATCGAGTTCGGCGCCGAGGTCGAGATCGTCACCGGTGACGTGGCGCGGGCCGAGGACGTCCGCCGCGCCGTGGACGCCGCCCTGACCCGCTTCGGCGCGCTGCACGGCGTCCTGCACGCGGCAGGCGTCCCCGGCATGGGCCTGATGCAGTTCAAGCGGCCGGAGGAGCTGGAGGAGGTGCTGGCCCCCAAGGTCGCCGGCACGCTGGCCATCGCCGAGGCGCTGCGGATCGGCCGTACCGACGAGATCGAGCTGGACTTCCTCGTCCTGTTCTCCTCGATCACCTCGGCCACCGGCGGCGGTCCCGGCCAGGTGGACTACTGCGCCGCGAACGCCTTCCTGGACGGCTACGCCTGCGAGCTGGCCGCCACCGGCCGCCGGGTGGTGGCCGTGGACTGGGGCGAGTGGACCTGGAACGCCTGGGAGGCCGGGCTGGCCGGGTACGAGGAGGCGCTGCGCGACTTCTTCAAGCAGAACAGGGCCAGGATCGGCATCGGCTTCGCTGACGGCTGGCGCCTGCTGCGGCGGGCCCTGGCCGCCGGCGAGCCGCGCGTCGTGGTCTCCACCCAGGACTTCCCCACGCTGGTCAGCGGCAGCTCCAGGTTCACCCTGGAGGCCGTCACCTCGCCGGACATGGGCGGCGCGAGCAGCGAGCTGCACCCCAGACCCGAGCTGGTCACCTCCTACCAGGAGCCGGCCGGCCCCACCGAGGAGGCCATCGCCGCGATCTGGCGCGAGTCGCTGCGGCTCGACCGCGTCGGCGCGCTCGACAACTTCTTCGAACTCGGCGGGAACTCCCTGCTCGGCGTGGCCATCGTCGCCGCGGTGCGGCGCGCCTTCGACCTGGCCGAGCTGCCGCCGCACATTCTCTACGAGGCGCCCACCGTGGCCGCGCTCAGTCAGACCGTCGAGGCCCTCACCTCGGGCACGGCGCCCGCCTTCGCCGACGCGGACAGCGGCAGCCAGGTGCGTGCCCAGCTCCGCCGTTCGGGCCTCGAAGCCTCGGCCGCCCGCAGACGCGGGCAGCACCCACAGGAAGCGCACCGATGAAGGAGCCATCATGAGCGGAACGGAGCGGACATGACCGTGATCGGGGTAATCGGCGCCGGTGTCATGGGCGTCGGGGTCGCCCAGAACCTCGCCCAGACCGGGCACGACGTGGTGCTGGTCGACCAGGACGAGAAGATCCTCGGCGACGCGCTGGCGACCATCGCCCGCAACACCAGGATGAGCCGTCTCATGGGCGGGCCCGCCCTCGACCCGGACGAGGTGCTGGCCAGGGTCACCACCGCGGTGGGCGCGGCGGGAGCGGCCAAGTGCGACCTCGTCATCGAGAACGTGACCGAGAACTGGGAGGTCAAGCGGGAGGTGTACGAGACGCTGGACGCCGAGTGCGGCCCGGACACCGTCTTCGTGGTCAACACCTCCGCCATCCCCATCACCAAGGTCGCGGCCGTCACCGGGCGGCCCGACAAGGTGGTCGGCGTGCACTTCATGAACCCGGTGCCCGCCAAGCCCGCCGTGGAGCTGATCCCGGGCTTCCACACCTCGCCCGAGACGGTCCAGCGCACCAGGGATCTGCTGACCGCCATGGGCAAGAAGTCCATCGACGTCAAGGACTCCTGCGGCTTCGTCTCCAACCGGGTCCTGATGCTCACCGTCAACGAGGCCGCCTACCTCGTCCACGAGGGCGTCGCCGACGCCGAGTCGGTCGACGAGGTCTTCAGAAGCTGCTTCGGCCACCCGATGGGCCCGCTGGAGACCGCCGACCTGATCGGCGTCGACACGATCCTCTACAGCGTGGAGGTGCTCTACGAGCACTACGCCGACAGCAAGTACCGCCCCTGCCCGCTGCTGAAGCAGATGACCGACGCCGGGCTGCACGGCCGCAAGTCCGGCCGCGGCTTCTACACCTACGCAACGAACTAGAAGGAGTCATCGCACATGTCGCACACCACCAAGGAGCAGATCCTCGACTTCGTCCGCGGCAGGTACCCGCAGGCGGAGATCGACGAGACGCAGGACATCTTCGCGCTCGGCTTCGTCAACTCGCTGTTCGCGATGGAGCTGGTGATGTTCGTCGAGAAGACCTTCGGCGTCACCATCCCCAACGAGGAGTTGCGGATCGACAACTTCCGCACCGCCACCACGATGGCCGAGCTGGTGGCGCGGCTCTCGCCGACCCTGGCCGTCGCGTGACGCTCACCGCCACGGCGCCGGTCCAGGTCGTCGACAAACGTTCGGCCCGGGCGTTCGTCGACACCCACGTCATGCCGTACGCCGACGACTACGACAGGATCGGCCGGGTCCCCGAGGACCTGCTGCGGCAGGTGGCCGCCGCGGGACTGTGGGCGCCGTTCCTGCCCGCCGAGTCGGGCGGGGCCGGGATGGACCTGGTCACGCTCGGCGAGGTGCACGAGGAGGTGGGCCGCGGCTGCTCCTCGCTGCGCAGCCTGCTCACCGTGCACACCATGGTGGCCTGGACCGTGCAGCGCTGGGGGACCCCGGGCCAGCGCGAGCGGTGGGCGCCGGCGCTCGCCGCCGGGGACGTGCTCGGCGCGTTCTGCCTGTCCGAGCCGGGCGCCGGCAGCGACACCGCGGCGATCACCACGACCGCCGTCGAACGCGGCGACGGGTGGCTGCTCAACGGGGTCAAGAAGTGGACCACCAGCGGGCAGCGGGCGGACCTGTTCCTGGTGTTCGCCCGCACCGCCGGCAGCATCGGCGCCTTCCTCGTGCCGCGGAACGCGCCCGGCGTCCAGGTCAGGCCGATCGACGACATGCTGGGCACCCGTGCCTCCATGCTGGCCGAGATCTCCTTCCAGGACGTCGTGCTCGGCCCCGACGCGCTGCTCGGCCCGAGCGGCTTCACCGCGGGCATGGTGCTGACCGGCACGCTGGACCTCGGCCGCTACAGCGTGGCGGCGGGCTCGGTCGGCATCGTCCAGGCGTGCCTGGAGGCGTCGGCCGCCTACGCCGCCCACCGCCGGGTCGGCGGCAAGGCGCTCGCGGAGCTGCCGCTGATCCAGGCCAAGCTCTCCGACATGGTCACCGACGCGCGGGCGGCCCGGCTGCTGCTGGCCGAGGCCGGCCGCCTGAAGGACGCCGGGGAGTCGAGCACGATCATGGCCACCTGGATCGCGAAGTACTTCGCCTCCACGGCCGCCGTCAGGCACGCCGCAGAGGCCGTCCAGATCCACGGCGCCAACGGGTGCAGCCCCGACTACCCGGTGGCGCGCCTCTACCGGGACGCCAAGGTCATGGAGATCATCGAGGGCAGCAACGAGATTCAGCGGATCACCATCGCAGGCCAGGCAGAGCGGGAGATGACGAGATGAGCGTGACCACCGAGCCCGGCGTCGCCCTGCCGCCGGAGAAACCCCGGCGGGGCCGCGTCAAGTGCATCGTGTGGGACCTGGACAACACCCTGTGGAACGGGGTGCTGCTGGAGGACGGCGACGTCACCGTACGGCCCGCCGTCGTCGAGCGCATCCGCGAGCTCGACCGCAAGGGCGTCCTGCACTCGATCGCGAGCAAGAACGACCGCGACGCGGCCATGGACAAGCTCGCCGAACTCGGGCTCACGGACCTGTTCCTGTACCCGCAGATCAACTGGAACGCCAAGTCCGATTCCATCAGGAACATCGCCAAGGCGCTCAACCTCGGCGTGGACGCCTTCGCGTTCGTCGACGACCAGGAGTTCGAGCGCGGCGAGGTGGCGCACGAGCTGCCCGAGGTGATCTGCGTCGACGTGCTGGAGCTGGCGGAGGCGCTGGCCAGGCCCGAGTTCCGGCCCCGGTTCGTCACCGACGAGTCGGCGCGGCGGCGCGAGATGTACCGCGGCCAGCTCGCCAGGGACGAGCTGGAGGAGAAGTTCGTCGGCACCAACGATGAGTTCCTCGCCGGCCTGGAGATGGCCTTCACGATCGCGCCCGCGCGCCGGGAGGACCTGCAGCGGGCCGAGGAGCTGACGGTACGCACCAACCAGCTCAACTCCACCGGACGCACCTACTCCTACGAGGAACTGGACGCCCTGCGCGAGTCCCCCGACCACCTGCTCCTGGTCGCCTCGCTGACCGACAGGTTCGGCGGCTACGGCAAGATCGGGCTCGCCCTGGTCGAGAAGCGGCAGGACGTCTGGTGGTTGCGCATGATGTTGATGTCGTGCCGGGTGATGTCGCGGGGCGTGGGCATGGTGCTGCTCAACCACATCCTGCGGCTGGCCGCGGCGGCCGGGGTGGCGGTACGGGCCGATTTCGTGGAGACCGGGCGCAACCGGATGATGCAGGTGACCTACGCCTTCGCCGGTTTCCGCGAGGTCGGCAGGAATGACGTCCACGTGGTGCTTGAGGCCGACCTGGGGGCGGTGCAGCCGCCGCCCTCGTACATCCGGTTGGAGATCGAGACATGAGCGTTGCGACCAGCGACGACGTGCTGTCCCGGTGGCTGCCGTTCCGCGCTCTGACGGGCGCGGAGCCGGGCGCGCTGCCGCTGTACTGCCTGCCGCACGCCGGCGGCGCCGCCTCGGCGTTCCGCACGTGGCAGGGCAAGCTCCCCGGCGTGGCCGTCCAGCCCGTGCAGCCGCCGGGCCGGGAGTCCAGGCACCGGGAGCCGCCCTACCAGCGCATGCCGCCGCTCGTCTCCGACCTCGCCGACGCCGTGCTCACGGACGTGGAGACGACCGCGGCCGGGCGCAGGTACGCGCTGTACGGCCACAGCCTCGGCGCCATCGTCGCGTTCGAGCTGGTCCGCGAGATCAGGCGGCGCGGCGGTCCCCAGCCGGTCCACCTGTTCGTCTCCGGCTCCGACGCCCCCCACCTCACCTGCGAGGACGGGCCCCAGGTGCGGAGGATGAACCGGGACCAGGTCGTGGCCCTGCTGCGCAAGCTGGGCGGCACGCCCGAATGGCTGCTGGCCGACCAGGGGGCCCTGGAGATGATCCTGCCCGCGGTGCAGGCCGACTTCACCGTCAAGGAAACCTACGTCTACCAGGACGAGCCGCCGCTCGACGTACCGATCTCGGCGCTGATGAGCGACGCCGACCCGCGCGTCGAGCCCGCGAAGGCGGCCGGGTGGCGCGCGCAGACCAGCGGGCACCACGCCCCGCACCCGTTCGACGGCGGCCACTTCGCCGTCTTCGAGCAGGCGACCCGCACCCACGAGATCGTGGCGGAGGCGCTGCGCCCGTGGGTGTGAAGGTCTGGAGGGTCCACCTGGACCGGCCGGAGCGGCCGGGGTGGTGGCGCTGCCTGTCCGGTGCCGAGCGCGAGCGGGCCCTGGCCCTGGCCGGCCCGCTCGACCGGCGCCGCTACGTGGCGGCGCACGCCGCCCTGCGCACCGTGCTCGGCCGGGCCTGCGGCGTGCCCGCCGGACGGCTCCGCCTGACCGTGGACGACGCGGGCCGCCCCCGCCTGGACGAGGGGCGGCCCGACTTCAACCTGTCGCACTCCGACGCCTGGGCCCTGGTCGCGGTCGCGCCCCCGGGTATGCGGGTGGGCGTGGACGTCGAACGGGTCCGCGCCGACCTCGACCACCTGGGCCTGGCCCGCCGCCTGTACCAGCCGGAGGAGACCGCCCGCCTGCTCGCCGCCGGCCCCGACGAGGGCCTGGCCGGGTACTTCCGTCTGTGGACCGCCAAGGAGGCTTTCATCAAGGCCACCGGCACCGGCCTCGCGGGCCTGAGCGACGTCCTGATCCGCGAAGGGAGCGCGACCTCCGTCCGGTCGCGCTCCCTCAGTGGTCCCGTCCGCTGGCTCGACGTCGCACCCGGCTACGCCGCCGCGGTGGTCACGATCGCTTCGACACCGGCACCACGTACCGGCTGAACACCAGGTCGCGCAGGACGTCGTCGCCGCCCTCCACGATCGACACGTACCGCATGTCCCGCAGCAGCTTGCCGATGACCAGCTCGTGCGTGTAGCCCAGCCCGCCGAACATCTCCGAGGCCGTCGAGGCGATCTGCCAGCCCGTCTGCCCGCAGAACATCTTCGTCGTCAGCGCCTGCTTCAGCGTGCCCACGCGCAGGAACTCCTCGCCCGCGTCGGGCCGCGCCGCGATCTCGTCGTACGCCCGGGCCGCCGCCAGGCACTGGTTGGCCATCACCTCGATCTGCATCTCGAACTGCCCGAGGCGGCCGGCGAAGACCGCGTTGGCCGTCAGCGGCGCGCCCTTGACCGACTTGGGCTTGGCGTACTCCATGCACACGTCCCGCACCCGGCGGGCGATGCCGAGCGCGGTGGTGGCGATGAGGATGCGGCTGGCGTTCAGCCCGACCTCCAGCAGGCGCAGCCCGTTGCCGCGCAGCACGTTCCCCGCGGGCACCCGCACGCCGGACAGCGACACCTGGTACGTCGCCGACGAGCGCAGCCCGATGACCTCCCACCGCTTCTCCACCGTGATCCCCGGCGTGTCGTGCGGCACCAGGACGGCCAGGTACCCCGACGGATCGTCCTCGGTACGCGCGATCACGACGATGAAGCGGGCGAAGCCGGTGTTGGTGGAGAAGGCCTTGTGGCCGTCGAGGACCACCGTGTCGCCCTCGCGCCGCGCGGTGGCGCTGATCCTGGCCATCTCGCTGCCCGCCGCGTGCTCGCTGCCCAGCGTGGCGCAGAAGCCGTTCTCGGCCACCAGTGGGCCGAGGTGGCGCTCCTTCAGCTCGGCGCCGCCGTACCAGGAGACCATGCTCGTGGCCAGCACCGGGATGAACAGGGTGAAGGCCGCCCCGGCGTCGGCGTAGGCCAGCTCGGCCGTGATGCGCACGCTCTCCTCCAGCCCCATGCCGAGGCCGCCGAACTCCTTGGGCATCCACCAGTTCGCCAGGCCCGTGTCGGCGAAGCGGCGGTAGAGCGGGAGCGGCGCCTCGGCCAGCGAGTCCAGGTACGCCTCCTTGCCCAGCAGCTCGCGCCGGGCGAAGCCCTGCACGGCCCGCAGGTAGTCGGGCTGCTTCATCGGCTGCTACTCCTCCTCGTCGCGGGCGTCCAGCAACTCGGCGAGCTGGCGGACCGTGGGGCACTCCAGCAGGCCGGTCACCGGCACCGACGCGGCCAGCGTCTTGCGGATCCTGGTGGTGAGCTCGATCGCCAGCAGCGAGTGGCCGCCGAGCTCGAAGAAGTTGTCCAGAGCCCCGATGGGGTCGATGCCGAGCACCTTGGACCAGATGCCGGCGAGGGTGGCCTCGGTGCCCTCGCGCGGTTCCACGTACGGGTTGTTCAGCTCGGGACGCGGGTGGAGCTCGCGGTCGTCGAAGTCGTCGTCGCTCTCGTGGATGTCGCCGGTCACCCACTGGGCGATCCTGGCGTCCAGCGAGCCGGTCGAGATGACCAGGTGCCCGACGCGGTCGGCCGCCGACAGCGCCCGCTCGAAGACGTCCACGCCCTCGGCCGGGGTCATCGCGTAGTCCACCACCGCGGCGCTGTGCCCGGCGACCCGGTCGGGGTCGATGTTCCAGGTGTCCCAGTCCACGGTGACCCAGCGTCCGGCGCCCTCCGTACGGGCGACGCGGACGTAGGCGTCCAGGGCGGCGTTGGCGGCCGCGTACGGCGCCAGCGTCATGCCGCCGAGCACCGCGGCGATGGACGACAGCGTGATCCGCCGGTCCGGGCAATGCTCGCCGAGCACCTTCTGCAGCACGTGGAAGCCGGTCACCTTGGCGGCCAGGTGCGCCTCGCACTGCGGGCGGTCCATCAGGTGGGCGAAGTTGAAGTACGCGCCGTCCTGCACGCCCGCGCCGTGCACCACCACGTCGATCGTGCCGAAACGGTCGACCGCGGCGGCGACGACGGCGCGCATCTCCTCTTCGTCGGCCACGTCGGCCGACAGGGCGAGCACGGTGGCGCCCCTGCTCTCCAGGTCCCGGATGTTGCGGATGTGCCGGGCCGTGCGCTCGCCGCCGGGCGGCGGCGCGGCCAGGTAGGCGTCCCACTCCTCGCGGGGCGGCAGCGGGGAGCGCGCGGTGAGGACCAGGCGGCAGCCGTATGCGTCGGCCAGGTGCCGGGACAGGACCAGGCCGACGTCGCCGAGCCCGCCGGTGATGAGCACCGTGTCCCCGTCGCGGATCCGCCGCTGCTCCGGCTCCAGCTCTTGCACGGGGTACGGCTCGTAGCGGCGCAACCACGTCTCGCCCGCGCGTACCGCCATCGGACCCTCGTGTGCGCAGACCGTCGCGGCCAGCACCTGGGCGGCCAGGGTGTCCACGTCCTGGGCGGCGTCCACGTCGATGTGGCGGCAGCGCAGCCGCGGGTTCTCCTGCTGGAGGCTGGGCGCGAGCGCCGCGAGCGTGGCGTGCTCGGGATGGCGCAGGTCGGCCCCGGCCACGCTCACGGCCTGCGACGTGAGCAGGACCAGCTCGGCCTTGGGCGCCGAGCCGGTGTTGTCCACCAGCTCCCTGGCCAGCGCCAGCGCGGAGTAGAAACCGCGGTGCTGCTCGGCCGTGAAGTGCTCCACCGGGTCGGTGCCGGAGCCGGGCGGCGGCGAGGCCAGGCTGAGACCGTGGACGATCGCCCGCGGCATGGCCACCAGCGAGTACATCAGCTCGGCCATGTCGTCGGCCTTGTGCGCGCGGATGGTGAAGTCGCCGCTCTCCTCCTGCCGGAACCGGTCGCCGTCGCGCACCGCGGTCACCTCGGCTCCGGCCTGGTTGAGCCGCTCGACCAGCGCCTCGCCGCGCTCGTCGGCGGCGAACACCAGCCACGGACCGGCCTCGCGCAGCCGCTCGTCCAGATCGGCGACGGGCAGCGGTCGCTGCCGCCATGTCGGCAGGTGGGTCCACTGCGCGCGGTCGTACGTCTTGCCCTCGCCCGCCTGCGCCTGCGGCTGCGCGGGGCCGGCCTTGACCCAGAACCTGCGCCGCTGGAACGGGTAGGTGGGCAGCTCGACCCGGCGCCCCTGACCGCCGTGCAGCGCCGCCCAGTCGACGGCGCTCCCGGCCAGCCACAGCCTGGCCACCGTCGCCAGCAGCCACTCGGCCGCCGTTGCGCCCTTCTCCGGCGCGACCACGATCTCCTCGGCCTGAGCCGTGTCGTCGTGCGGCACGTGGACGCCGATGCCGCCCAGGCCGTCGGCCAGCGCCCCGAGCGCCGCCTCGCGGGAGGAGCCCGCGGGCGCGGGGCCGTGCCGCAGGACGGACTCGACCGCCTGGTGCAGCTCCGCCCACCAGGTCGCGGGCGGCTCGGCCTCGGGCACGGCCAGCCGTACCTTGGGGTTGCGCCGCTGGGTCTTGCCGTCGATCCAGCGAGTGGGGTCGCCCAGCGCCGCCACGGCGTCGTCGCGGTCGTGGCAGACCACCGCCCGGCGCAGCGCGAAGCCGCCCCGGGAGACCTGGAGCGTGAACGCCACGTCCGCCAGGTCGTCGCCCCCGACCTCGGTCAGGTGGCGGCGCAGCCGCTCGGTCACCTCGCCCAGCGCCTGGTCGTCCCCGGCGGAGAACACCAGCAGGTGCGGTCCGGGCCGCGCGGGCCGCTCCCGCCGCGGCGGCGCCTGCTCCATGACGATGTGCGCGTTCGTGCCGCCGAGCCCGAACGAGCTGACCCCGGCCCGCCGCACGCCCGGCCCCCAGGGCCGGTCCTCGGTCAGCACGGTGAACCAGTCCTGCGCGGAGGCCAGCGCGGGGTTGGGCGTCTCGTAGCCGGGCGTGCCGGGCAGCAGCTCGTTCTTGAGCGCCATCGCCGCCCGCATCAGGCCGGTGACCCCGGAGGCGCGGTCGAGGTGGCCCAGGCTCGGCTTGAGCGAGCCCAGCACGCACGGCGTCTCCCTGGGCTGGGCGAAGACCCGGTTCATGGCCGCCAGCTCGATCGAGTCGCCCAGCATGGTGCCGGTCGCGTGGCACTCGACGTAGCCGACGGTGTCGGGCTTGACCCCGGCCACGCCCAGCGCCGACTCGATCACCTCGGCCTGGCCGTCCACGCCCGGCGCCGTGTACCCGGCCCGCAGGCGGCCGTCGTTGTTGGCCGCCGAGCCCAGGATGACCGCGTGGATGACGTCGCCGTCCGCCAGCGCGTCGGACATGCGCTTGAGCGCCACCGCGCCGGCCCCGCTGCCCATCACCGTGCCGCCGGCCTCGGCGTCGAAGCTGCGCACCCGCCCGTCGGGCGACATGATGCCGCCCTGCTCGTACAGGTAGCCGGACGGCTGGGGGAGCGGGGTGAACGCGCCGCCGGCCAACGCCACGTCGCACTCGTACGTCAGCAGGCTCTGGCAGGCCAGGTGGACCGCGACCAGCGAGGTCGAGCAGAACGTCTGCACCGATATGGCGGGCCCGCGCAACCCCAGCTTGTACGACACCAGCGAGGCGAGCGAGTCACGCTCGTTGCCGATGGCCATCAGCAACGCGCCGCCCGGCTGGGTGCCGAGGCTCTGCAGGTTCTGCACGATGTAGTCGGGGAACCCGCACCCGCCGAAGACCGCGACCTGGCCCGGCACGTCGGTCGGGCAGTAGCCGGCGCCCTCCAGCGCCTCCCACGAGCACTCCAGGAACAACCGGTGTTGCGGGTCCATGGTCTCGGCCTCGCGCGGGTTGATGCCGAAGACGGTGGCGTCGAAACGGTCGAGGTCGTCCAGCGGGCCGCCGACGCGCACGTAGCGCGGGTCGGCGAGCTTGCCCGGATCGACCCCGGCCTCCCGCAGTTCCTCGTCGGTGATGGTGCGCAGGCCCTTGACCCCGGCGAGCAGGTTGTCCCACAGCTCGGCGACGCTCCGGGCGCCGGGGAAGCGCCCGGACATGCCGATCAGCGCGACCGCGGAGTCGTAGTCGGTTCCGGTCATGATGTCCTTCCGCTTCTGAGCATGTTGCGTCGCTGGGCGATGCGGGACCGCTGCTGGTCCCGGGCCTGGCTCGGCTGCTCGCCCGCGTCCTGGTCGGCCCTGGCCGCCTCGGCGAGCGAGGCGATCGTGGGCGCCTGGTAGAGGATGTGCGGCGGCAGGTAGGACAACTCCAGCGCCCTCCTGACCTCGGCGATGATCTCCATGCCGAGCAGCGAGTTGCCGCCCAGCTCGAAGAAGTTGTCGTGTACGCCGACCTGCTCCAGGCCCAGCGCCTCCGCCCACACCCCGGCGATGGTCTCCTCCGCCGGCGACTGCGGCTCGACGTAGGCCGTGGACAGGTCCGGCCGGGGGTGCCGCCCGAACGCGTCGCGGATCTTCTTCACCGTCGCCTGGTGGCTCTCGATCGACGACTTGCGGCTCATCGCCACCAGCGGCGCGAAGTCCTGCGTGGAGGCCACGACGTGCCGTTCGCCGCTGGCCAGCGCCCGCAGCAGCGTCTGCCAGCCCTGGTCGAAGGTGAGCCCGAAGTTCTCCCGGTACCAGGCGAAGTACTGCTTGGAGCCCTCGTCGTAGTTCTCCAGGCCCTCGGTCCAGCCGTTCCAGGTCCACTCGCACCAGTCGATCGAGGTGACCGTCACGCCGGGCAGCGCGTCGCCGAGCGCGAAGGCGTCCAGGAAGGCGTTGGCCGCGCAGTAGTCCACCTGACCGGCGCCGCCGCCGGTGGCCGAGGTGGTGGAGGAGAACAGCGCCACGAAGTCCACGGGCTTGTCGCGCAGCGCCGCGGCCAGGGCGAGGGTGCCCATCACCTTCGGCGCGAGCACCCGTTCCATGTCGGCGACGGTCTTGAACTGCATGAGCCCGACGGCGGGCACCCCGGCGCAGTGCAGCACGCCGTTCAGCTCGCCGAAGCGCTCGATCGCGGTGTCCACCGCGCGCCGCGCGTCCTCGGGCTTGGAGACGTCCCCGGCGACGGTGACGACCTCGACCCCGGCCGCCTCGAGCCGGCGCAGCCCCTCCAGCCGCCTGCGGACTTCGGGCGCCGTGGTGTCCGAGGCCAGGATCGAGGCCCACTGCTCGCGCGGCGGCACCGGCGTGCGGCCGAGCAGTACCAGCCGCGCCTGATAGTGCTCGGCCAGCCGCTCGGCCATGCCCAGCCCGATGCCGCCCAGCCCGCCGGTCACCAGGTAGACCCCGCCCCGCCGGACCTCGGCGGCGGGGGGCGCCGCCTCGATGACGGAGGCGTCCAGCACCTCGTAGTCGGGAATCCACCGCTGCCCGCCGCGCAGGCCGACCAGCTGGTCGGCCGGCTCGGCGCGCAGCTCGGCGAGTAACGCGCGGGCCCCGCTGTCCGCGTCGACGTCGATCAGCCGGGTCTTGACCCTCGGGTACTCCACCGGGATCAGCCGGGCCGGGCCGAGCAGAGTGCCGAACGCGGAGTGGACGCGGTCCCCCGGGAGCACCCGCTGCCCGCCCGCCGTGACGATGTCCAGCGACCAGCCGGGCAGCCCCAGGTCTCCGGCGGCGCGGGCGAAGCCGACCAGCGTGTGCAGGCCGCGCTGCAGGCTCTCCTCGATCGGGCCGTCCTCGGCCGACCACAGATGGACCACGCGCTCGGGCTGCCAGCCGCGGCCGTCCAGCTCGCGCAGGGCCGCGACGGCGTCCTCGGGCGAGCCCGGGCGCACCCGGAGGCCGTCGGGGTCGCTGGAGAAGCGCTCGCCAGGCCGTACGAGCACCACGTCCTTGCCCGTGTCCGCCAGATGTGCCAGCAGGGGAGCGGCCAGCGCGGCGGCGAGCCCGGCGTCGGTGTAGACCAGCCAGCGATCGGCCTCCTCCGCGCGGGGCGGCCTGAGCGTGGTCTGACGCCAGACCGGCGTGTGGAGCCAGCGGGTGTCGGGCAGGCGCGGGTACGCCTTGGCGATGCTCGTCGGGTCGTTCTCGTCGAAGGCTGGCGTGCCGGCGCCCATCGAGGTCTGGTCGATCTCCAGCCAGTAATCCTGGTGCTCGAACGGGTAGGTGGGCAGCGGGACACGGCCGGGCCGCCAGGGGGTGTCCTCGTGCAGCGCGGCCCAGTCCACCGGCGCACCGGTCAGCCAGAGCTTGCCGACGGCGGTCGCGAGGGCCGCGCCGGCGTCCTGCGGGTCGTTCGCGGCGGGCAGCGTGGTCACGATGAGCGGCCACTGGGCGCGGTCGCAGGCCGGGTGGCTGCGGGTCAGCGCGCCCAGCGACTGGCCGGGCCCGATCTCGACCAGCGCCAGGTCGGCCTGCCCGAGCACGTGCCCGAGCCCCGCGCCGAACTCGACCGTCTCGCACATGTGCCTGGCCCAGTAGCCGGGGGAGGTCACGACCTCGGCGGTGGCGAGCTCCCCGGTCACGTTGCTGAGGTACGGCAGCGCCGGGGCGTTCAGCGTGATGTTGTCGGTGATCCAGGCGGTCAGCTCGCCGGCCACCGGCGCCAGCATCCGGGAGTGGAAGGCGTGCGTGGTCTCCAGCCGCCGATGCCCGATCTTGGCCTGCAGCAGCAGCGCGGCGGCCCGCTCGGCCGCCTCCGCCGGCCCGGCGAGCACCACCTGGGAGCCGGTGCGCACGGCCACGTCGAGGTCGTCGGTGAACAGCTCGCCGAGCACCGCGCGCAGGCGCTGCTCGTCGGCGGAGACCGCCAGCATCGCGCCCTCGGGCTGGGAGGTGATGAGCTTGGCCCGGTAGGCCACCAGCCGTAGCGCGTCGGGCAGCGACAACACGCCCGCGAGGCAGGCGGCGACGTACTCGCCGAGGCTGTAGCCGATCATGATCTCGGGGTGCAGGCCCCAGCGGATGAGCTGGCGCGCCAGCGCGTACTCGGCCACGAAGACGGCCGGCTGGATCAGGTGCGCGTTGGTCGTGGAGCGCGGCGCGTCCGCCTCCGCCCGGCCCAGCAGCCTGGCCAGGTCGCCCGCGCCGTCCCGCGCCCCTTCGGCGGGTACGAACACGTCGGAGAGCTGCCCCACCTCGGTCAGCCCCAGCACGGACAGGCACTCATCCACGTCGGCGCGGAACCGCGGCTCCTCGGCGTACAGGTCGGCCACCATCCCGGGGTACTGCTCGCCGACGCCCGCGATCAGGAAGCCTGCCTTCCTGCCCACGGTCGAGTCCGCCCGCCCCAGGGCCCCGGCGGGATCGGCCAGCTTGGCCGCGGCACCCTCCACCGAGTCGGCGACCACGACCTTGCGGTGCCCGAACACCTTCCGCCCGGCCTGCAGCGTGTAGGCCACGTCGCCGAGGTCGTCGGACGAGCCCGCCAGGTGCTCGGCCAGCCGGGCGCACGACTGCTCGGCGGCGGCCTGGGAGCGGGCCGAGACCGGCAGGATCTGCCAGCGGCGGGGGCGCGCTCCCCGCGGCTGCGGGAGCGGTGCCTCGGTGATGATGGCGTGGGCGTTGGTGCCGCCCATGCCCAGCGAGCTGATCCCCGCGATCCGGGGCCGGTCGGCCGCGCGCGGCCACGGGACGGGCTCGGCGGAGACGCGGAAGGGGCTGCCGGCGAAGTCGATCTCGGGGTTGGGCGAGGTGTAGTGCAGCGTGCCCGGGATCAGCTCGTTGCGCAGCGACTGGACGACCTTGATCAGGCCGGTCACGCCGGAGGCCCGGTCGAGGTGGCCCACGTTGGGCTTGATCGAGCCGAGCACGCAGTACTGCTTGCGCTCGGTCGGCCCGTAGGCCCGGGTCAGCGCGGCCACCTCCATCGGGTCGCCGACCTCGGTGGCGGTGCCGTGCGCCTCGACGTAGGAGATGTCGGCCGGGTTCACGCCCGCTTTGGCGAGGGCCGAGGAGACGCAGCGGCGCTGGCCGTCGATGCTGGGCGCCAGGTAGCTGAACTTCATCGCGCCGTCGTTGTTGATGGCCGAGGCCCGGATGACGGCGTGCACGGTGTCCCGGTCGGCCACCGCTTCCTCGAGCCGCTTCAGCGCGACGACCGCCGCGCCGTCGCCGAACATGCTGCCCCTGCCCTCGGCGTCGAAGGTACGCACGTGGCCGTCGGGCGACTCCTGACCGCCCTCCTCCCACAGGTAGCCCACGCGGTCGGGGATGCGCACCGACACGCCGCCGGCCAGCGCCATGTCGCACTCGCCGCGCCGCAGGCTCTCACTGGCCAGGTGGACCGCGACCAGCGAGGTCGAGCAGAAGGTCTGCACCGACAGGCTCGGGCCGTTCAGGTCGAAGCGGAAGGAGACATTCGTGGCCAGCGAGTCCTTGTCGTTGCCGATCATCAGCGCGGAGGTGTCGATGCCCATCTGGAACGCCATGAGCCGGGTCAGCAGGTAGCCGCTGATGTTCATCCCGGCGAACACGCCCACGCTGCCACGGCCCTCGGGGGCCGCGTACCCGGCGGACTCCAGGACCTCCCACACGCACTCCAGGAAGATCCGCTGTTGCGGGTCGGCGAGCGCGGCCTCGCGCGGGTTGTAGCCGAAGAAGCCGGCGTCGAAGCCGCGGACGTCGTCGAGGACCGGCCGCGAGCGCACGTAGTTGGGCTGCTGGAAGGTCGCCGGGGAGACGCCCGCGTCGAGCAGCTCCTCGTCGGAGAACCGGGTGAAGGACTCCACCCCGGTGCTGATGTTGCGCCAGAACGTCCCGATGTCGGCCGCACCCGGGAACCGACCGGCCATGCCGATGATCGCGATGTCGGCGTCGCCTGGTGAACGGTGCTGATCCATCAACATGCCCTTCTTCACTGAAGTTGCTCTCACAGCAGCCCGCCCCGATCCCAGCCGCGCGTCAGGCGACGGGCGGCGAACACGCCGGCCAGCAGGCCGAGCGCCAGCAGGACGGCGGCGGGCAGCAGGACGCCCGCCACGTCCGCGCGGACCGCGGCCTGCATCATGGTCAGCGCCCAGTAGCCGGGGGAGACGTGCGCGGCCACCTGCGCCCAGTCGGGCATGATGCTCAGCGGCACCAGGGCCCCGCCCAGCGAGCTGAGGGTGAGCGCGCCGACGTCGGCGATCACGCTGAGCTCGCCGTGGCTGCGCACCGTCGTGGCCAGCGCCGCGCCGATCGCCAGCAGCGCGAACGCCCAGATCACGATGGCCAGCAGGACCAGGCCCGGGGCGGGCGGCACGGGCAGCCCGATGGCCAGGCAGCCGTACACCACCAGGATCGACTGCTGCGCGATCATCACCGCGAACAGCGGCAGCGTCTTGCCGATCAGCAGCTCGTACGCCGGCGCCCGGCTCACCCGCAGCCGGTCCCAGGTGCGCCAGGTGCGTTCCGACAGGATCGAGTTGCCCGCCAGGGAGATCGCGAACACCGAGAACATCACCATCAGGCCGGTGGCGATCTGGGTCGCGCCGCCCTCCAGAGCCCTGACGTACAGGGGTTTCAGCACCAGCATGAGCACCATCGGCATGACGACGTAGCTGATCATCTGCCCCGGATCGCGTAACCGGATGATCAGGTTGTGCCTGGCCAGCGCGGAGATCCGGTAGAGGGCGTCGGACACGCCGAGCCCGCGTGGCGCGGAGTCAAGAAGCATCGTGGACCGCCAGGGATCGATAGAGGTCGTCCAAGGACGCGTTGCGCACGTCCACCGCGGTGACCGGACGGTCCACCCGGCGGAGCAGGTCGATCAGGGTCGCGGCCGGATCCGAGGTGGAGACCGCGATCTCCTCCTGGTCGTCCAGCGTGACCCGCACCTCGCCCGGCAGGTCCTTCAGCAGCTCATCGCCGGCGCCCCTGGCGATGATCCGGCCGTTGCGCGCGACCGCGATCGTGGCCTGGAGCTCGGTGAGCTCGGGCAGGTAGTGGGTGGTGTAGACGACGGCCGCGCCCTCTCCCGCGCGCTGCTTGACCACCTCGAGCATGGCCTGCCGGGTCTCCAGGTCGGCGCCCGCGGTGGGCTCGTCGAGCAGCAGCAGGCCGGGCCGGTGTACGAGCGCGCTGGCCGCTTGGGTACGGCGCTGCTGCCCGCCGGAGAGCTTGCCGGCCCTCCTGTCCATGATCTTGGTGAGCCGCAGGACGACCGAGAGATCCTCGATGGCCGCGCGCAGCGCCGCCCGGCGCAGTCCGGCGAGCCTGCCGTACAGCTCCAGGTGCTCCCGTACGGTGACTGAGGGGTACAGCGCGATGTGCTGGGGTGCCACGCCGACCTCGCCGCGGGCGGCGGAGGGGGGCTTGCCGTCGATGGTCACCTGTCCGCTGTCCGGGCGGACCAGGCGGGACACGATCTCCACGAAGGTCGTCTTCCCAGCGCCGTTGTGCCCGAGGAGCCCGACGATCTCACCGGGCGCCACGCTCAGAGTGAACCCGTCGAGCGCCTGGACCGTGCCGTACCGTTTGACGAGATCGGTTGCCGCCAGCAACGTGTCACCTCCCTATAATTAATGGAATAAGCGGGCGAGTGCGGTTAAAGCCATATTGGCCGGGCGATGGCCGGAAATAAGGGGCTGGCTGGTGGCAGGTAGTTGCCGGAAAAACCGGCCACTGGCCCGATATTTCGTGACTTGGCTTTACTGCCTAATCTGACCGATATGAACGCTGGGTCGTTGATCGCGTCCGGATACGACTGCGAGATTTTCGAGGCCGGAGCGGGGAGGATCATCCGGCGTGCCCGCGACGGCCGCAGCCTGGAGCGTGAGGCCGCCGTCATGCGCCACGCCTGGCGCCACGGATTCCCCGCCCCCGAGGTCTTCGACGCCGACGGCCCTGACATCCTCATGGAGCGCGTGGAGGGCCCGAGCCTCATGGCCGAGGCGGCCCGCGCCCCCGGGCGCGCACCGGAACACGGCCGCCTCCTGGCCGCCCTGCTGCGCGAGCTGGCCACCGTACGGGCCCCCGGCTGGCTCCAGGCCGCCGCGGGCTGCCCCGGCAACCGCCTGCTCCACCTGGACCTCCACCCCGCCAACGTGCTCCTGACCGAGGAGGGCCCCCGGGTCATCGACTGGGCGAACGCGGCACGGGGCGCTCCGGGTGCGGACGTCGCCTGCACCTGGCTGGTCCTGGCCACCGTCCCCGTCGAGCCGTCGATCGAGGCGGGCCGGGCCGGCATGCTCGCGGCGTTCCTGGAGGACATCGACGCCGCGGCGGCGCGGCCGTACCTCCAGGCCATCGCCGACCGCCGCCGCGCGGACCGCAACATCACGGCAGCGGAAAAAGCGGAGATCACCGATTTCCTCGACCGGGAAACCCGGACGGCTTTTCCGCTGGGAGATCGCTGGGAGATCTGACATGGACGAGCACCGCGACGTACGGGCATCCGACACCGACCGCGAAGCCGCCGCCGAACGGCTGCGCGTGGCCGTGCAGGAGGGTTGCCTCGACTTCGGGGAGTTCAACGACCGCGTGGGCCTGGCCTACCAGTCCGTGACCCGCCGCGAGCTCGCCGCGCTGGTCGCCGACCTGCCCGCGGAACGCCGCCGGAGCCGGCCCCCCGCCCCGCCGAAAGTGGTCCCCCGCTGGCTGAAGGTCGTCTGGGCCGGGTGGGCCGCTCTCCTGGGGGGCAACATCGCGGTCTGGGCGGCGGTGAGCGCGGCCGATCCGTGCCCGGTGGACTTCTGGCCCAAGGAGATGTTCGCGCCCGCGGTCATCCTGGCTATGGTGACTGCGGTCACCATCATCCGCAGACGAGACGCGACAGCCGAAGGACGCTGACATGGCCCTGCAATCGCCCACGGCATCGGGGCGGCGCACGGAGCTCGACTCCCTCCGCGTCCTGATGGTCGTCGGACTGGTGTTCTTCCACTCGGCGATGGTGTTCGACGCGCGCGACGACTTCTACGTGAAGAACGCGGAGACCACCGGCGCCACCTTCGTCATCGCCGCCGCCGGCGTGTTGTGGGCGATGCCGATGCTCTTCTTCGTCGCGGGCCTGGGCGCCTGGCACTCCCTGCGCCACCGCGGCACCGCCGGGTTCGTCGCCGAACGCCTGCGCCGCATCGGGGTGCCGCTGGTGTTCGCGACGGTCGCGATCGTCCCGGTCCCGCAGTGGTTACGGCTGCGCTCCGACCCTGCCCAGCAGCTGTCGTACCTGGAGTTCCTGCCCCGCTTCTTCCGGGTCCACCTAGACCTGAGCGACTTCCCCTTCATCCTGCAAGGCGACTATTTCGAGACCGGCCACCTGTGGTTCCTGGTGCTGCTGCTGACGTTCTCCCTGCTCCTGGCCCCTTTGACGCACTGGGTCCGGGCCGCCGCCGCAGCCGGGCGATCCGGCTGGACGGCCCGTCTCGGCGAGCGCGCGGCCGCGTACGCGCTGCGCCGCCGCGGCGCCACCCTCCTGCCCGCGCTGCCCCTGGCGCTGTTCTGCGCGCTGGCGGGGCTGGAGGAGGAGTACGCCGGCTGGAACCGCTGGGCTTACCTGATCTTCTTCCTGCTCGGCTTCGTCTTCACCACCGACGCACGCTTCAGATCCGCCCTCCGCCGCGACACCCGCCTGGTCGCCGCCGTGGGCCTGGCGTTCTTCCTGATCGGCGCCCCGATGATGCTGGCGGCCGGCGACGGCGCCTTCACGGACCTGACCCCCTTCGCGATGGCCGGCAGGTTCCTGTACGGCGCGGCCGGATGGTGCTGGCTGACGGCGATCCTCGGCCTCCTCGACCGCCCGCGCCCACCCCGCCCAGGACCCGCCCGCGAGGCTGGGGGCCGGCGCGCCTACCTGGCCGAGGCCGTGTTGCCCCTCTACGTCCTGCACCAGCCGATCGTGGTCGCGGTCGCCTACCTCGTGGTCCGGTGGGACGCGCCGATCCCCGTCAAGTTCCTGATGATCGTCGCGATCTCGCTCGCCCTGATCGGCACCGCCTACGAGTTCGTGGTCCGCCGTACCAGATTGACCCGCTTCCTGTTCGGCATGCGCCCCAAGCCCTGAGCGGGTCAAACGCGGGCATCGAGTACGGGAAGGCGCAGGACGAATCGGGCGCCTCGTTCGCTGTCCTCGATGGTCAGGGTGCCCCCGTGGGCTTCGGCGATCTCCTTGGCGATCGCCAGCCCCAACCCGGTCCCTCCCGCGTCACGGTTGCGCGCGGCGTCCAGCCGGGTGAAGCGGTCGAAGACCATCTCCCTGTATTCGGCGGCGATTCCGGCGCCGTCGTCGGAGACCGCCATGACCGCCGACGCCCTGTCGGTTCGTACGCTGACGGTGATCTGCGAGATGGCGTGGCGTTCGGCGTTGTCGAGCAGGTTGACCAGCACCCGCGTGATCCGCAGCCGGTCACAATCGACGAGGACGCTCTCCGGCAGGTCCTTGATGATCTCCTTCCGGTAGACCCGGCGGTCCAGTTCGGCACTGACCAACTGGCGCAGATCTGTCGGAACGCGACAGATGGGGGCGTGCGCGTCCAGCTCGGCCAGAGTCAGCAGGTCGGCCGCGATCCCTTGGAGCCGGTCCACCCCGGTGAGCACCGCCTTGGTCATCGTCGGCCAATCGGTGTCCCGTGGGTGCAGGAGCGCCTCCTCCAACTGGGCCCGCATGCCGGTGATGGGGGTGCGCAGGTCGTGTGAGGCGTCCGCGGTGAAGCGCCGTAGCCGCGTGTAGGCGCCCTCCAGGCGGTCCAAGGTGTCGTTCACGGTTTCCGCCAGGGACTTGATCTCTTCGTACTTCCTGGGGACCGGGACCCGGCGGTCGAGGTCGGTGGCGGTGATCTCCGCGAGTTCGGCCCGGATGGCGTTCACCGGGCCCACGGCCTTGGTGAGATCACGGAACACCCAGGCGGTGATCAATGTGGTGGCCACGAATGACACGCCGATCGCCAGCAGGAGCGCCGCGGTCTCTCCGTACCAGGGGACCACCGGAACCGTCACGTAGAGCAGCCAGACCCCTTGCGGCTGATAGACCTTGTACGAGGCGACGGTCATGCAGCCCTTCAGCCCGATCGGCGGGCACAACACCCGGGCGGTGCGCACGTTCCTGTTGATCGCCTGGAAGGTGGCGATCGGCGGCTTGCCGACGAGTTCCGGGGTCGCCGCGGCCACCCGGCCGTGTGCGTCCAGGACCTGAATCGCCTCGACGTCGGCTTTGGGCAGGACGGGGGGGAGGGGGCCCTGCCGGATGAGGGGGACGACCTGGTTCCAGGCCTCGGTGACCTGACCCTGGGCGGCGTCCGCCTCCTGATTGCCGGTGAACAGGAGGAAGAGCATGCTGACGACGACGCACACCAGTGCCGCGACGGCGCCGGACGCCACTGTCCTGCGAGCCCGAAACGATGGCCGATACCAGAGCATGCCACTCACCCAGAAAGTCAGGTGCTCACCCCCTGAGTCAGAGTGCCCTCGTATGGTAGCGAGGAGCGCTTCGTCACTCGCCATACGTGAACTGTATGGCCGTTCCGGCGAAGTTGACTGGGTGTGCCACGGTCAGTCAGCTTCAACCGCGCCGTTGAGGGCTTCCAAGGAAACAACGAAATGTTGTCGCAGGGCCAAGGGCCGGTCAAGAATCGCCTCAGGTCAGCGGGGTTGTGGTGTCGATGCGATCAAATATGTGAATGGGTGTTGATATGGCCGCATCTGACGCTACGGGGGGCGGCGCGGCGAAAGCGGTAATCCCCGCAGTTGCCATGATCGACGCCGAGGGCACGGTGATCGGATGGACCCAGGCCGCGGAAGATCTCCTCGGATATCGTGCCGCCGATGTTCTCGGCCGTTCCGGCGCGGTTCTCCTCAAGCCCGACGACCGTGAGGCGCGGATCTCGGCGTGGGTCAGGAAGTTCGGCCACCTGGATCACTGGATCGGCGTAGCCGAGGCACGCCACCGCGACGGCAGCGCGCTCCTGCTGCGACTCGAAGGCTCCCGGCTGCGTACCTCGCAAGGGACCGCGGTCTGGCTCCTGTCGGCGATGACCGCGGGCGCGGAAGACTCCGCGAAGTCGGTGATGGAGCCGCTGATCAACCGCTCTCCCGTGGCCATGTGGATGTGGGACCGCGAGCTTCGTTGCGTCTGGCGGAACGAGAGGGCGCAGTACCTGCGGAAGCTCCTCCAGGCCGGCGGCCCGCTGGAGGAGAGCGCGTCGGGGTTCGACGCCGAGGACCTTCGAGCGGCGATGCGGCAGGTGCTCTCCGACGGCGCCCCCGTGATCGACCGCGAGTTCCATTGGACCACGGCGGACCAGGGCGAGGACCGTACCTTCTCGATCTCCCTGTTCCGTCTCGACAGCAGCCTGGACGGCCGGCCGACGGGGGTGTTGGCGCTGGCCCTCGACATCACTCAGAGCCGGGCGCGCCAGCGCCTGACCCTGCTCATCGAGGCCGGCGCCCGGATCGGCGGCACGCTCGACGTCAAGAAGACCGCGCAGGCGCTGGCGGACGTGGCCGTGCCGGTCCTGGCCGACTACGTCTCGGTCGATCTCGCCGGGGCGGTCCTGCAGGACGACGAGCCCCTGCACCGGCTGGCCGCCACGGAGGTGGGCATCCCGGTGTTCCGCCGCGCGGGTCTGGCCTCGATCCACGAAGGAATCCCCGAAGCCCTCTGGCGGCTCGGGGACCCGGTCTTCGTCGCTCCGTCCTCCCCCTTCACCGAAGTCCTGTCCTCGGGCCGGTCCCATTTCGAACCCGTACTGGACACCTCGCCGGGACGATGGCTCGACCGGCAACGGCTGAAGATCATTAACGAGACCCGCATGCACAGCTTGATCATCGTGCCGCTCCGGGCCCGCGGCGACATCCTGGGCATCACCGTGTTCGTCCGCACCGACAACCCGGTGCCGTTCGCGAGAGACGATCTGGCGCTCGCCGAGGAGCTCGCCGGCCGCGCCGCGCTGAGGCTCGACAACGCCCGCCGCTACACCCGCGAGCGCACCGCCGCCCTGGCGCTGCAGCGCCACCTGCTGCCGCACGACCTGTCCGGCGGCGGCGCCGTCGAGGTGGCCTGGCGCTACCTGCCCTCGGGCATCCACGACGGCGTCGGTGGCGACTGGTTCGACGCGATCCCGCTGCCCGACGGCCGGATCGCCCTGGTCGTGGGTGACGTGACCGGGCACGGCATCAACGCCGCGGCGCGGATGGGACGAATGCGCATCGCCGTGCGCACCCTGACGTACGTGGGCCTGCCGCCCGACCAGCTGCTCGCCCACCTCGACCTCCTGGTCGCCCGCATGGGCGAGCCGGACGCCGGCGCCGACGGTCTCGACCATGACGTCATCGCCGCCACCTGCGTGTACGTGGTCTACGACCCGGCCACCCGGCGCTGCACCATGGCCGCGGCCGGCCACCCGCCACCCGCGCTCGTCGACCCGGCCGGCGGCGTCGGCTTCCCCCGCCTGCCCAGCGGCACCCCGATCGGTCTGGGGCTGGGCTCCTACGAGTCCCTCGAACTCGAACTCGCCGAGGGCACCCTGATCGTCCTGTACACGGACGGCCTGATCGAGACCCGCGAGGCCGACATCGACGCGGGCCTGGAACGCCTCCGCGCCGCCCTGTCCCAGGCCACGCTCCCGCTGGAGCAGCTGTGCACCACGGTGATCGACACCATGGTCGGAGGCACCACCGCCGAGGACGACGTGGCCCTCCTCATGGCCCGCACCCGCGTATCGAATCCCAGCGTTCCACCCTCCCGGCGACGTTCCTGGCGCCGCTGGAAGTGACGGCCGTCGCGGAGGCCGCACCGATGCCGTCTGGAGTCCGCCCGGAGGCCGTGGTCGATCCCGCCCGACGCCCGCCCGACCCCCGCCCGGCGCCCGCCCGTGGTGCCGCCCGGACCCAGGCCCAGGGCAAGCCGGTCAAAGTCGACAAGGAGCGGTTCGAGTCCCTGGCCGCCCGTGCGACCCAGCCGAAACGTGCCATCTCCCCTGTCTAAGATCCTTTGCCGATGAAAGGGATCCTTTAAGATCCATAGAGGGCGTGAGGACAAAGGAGCAGGAATGACCGAGCAGGAGCGGGCCCCTGTGGGGGTGGACCCGACCGTGCCGAGCGTGGCCCGGATGTACGACTATTTGCTCGGCGGCAAGGACAACTTCGCCGCCGACCGTGAGGCCGCGGCGCAGATCATCCAGCTCTCGCCCAACGCGAAGGAGATCGCGCAGGCCAACCGGGCGTTCCTGGGCCGTGCCGTACGCGCGGTCGCCGAGAGCGGGATCCGCCAGTTCCTTGACATAGGCACCGGCCTGCCGACCCAGGAGAACGTCCACCAGGTGGCGCAGCGCGTCTCTCCCGGTTCCCGGGTGGTCTACGTCGACAACGATCCGATCGTGCTGGTGCATGCCCGCGCTCTGCTGGCGGAGACCGCGGACACCATCGTGGTGGAGGGCGACATGCGCGACCCCAAAGCCATCCTCGGCCACCCGGAGATCACGCGACAGCTCGACTTCCAGCAGCCTCTGGCCGTGATCCTGGTCGCCGTGTTGCACTTCATCCCCGACGACGATCTGGCCCAGGGCATCGTCCGTGCCATTCGCGAAAGCCTGCCCTCCGGCAGCCATCTGATCCTCTCCCACGTGACCGCGGGCGAGCTCGACAGGGACGTGGTGGGCGAGGGCCGCGAGGTCTACCGCAGGACCAGCGCGGGAAACGTGACCCCGCGCACGCGCGAGCAGGTGGCCGGCTTCTTCGAGGGCCTGGAGATGCTGGAGCCGGGCCTGGTGTCGACGACCGACTGGCGCGCCGAAGGCACTCTTGATCCGTCGCTGGCCGGCCCGGGCGGAGCCGACATCCTCTGCGGCATCGGCCGCGTTCCCTGAGCCTGAATGCCCGAGCCGGGTTCCCCCAACAGCACCAGACGCTGGGTGGGAACAGCAGTGGTGACGATCCGGTGCAAATCGTCGAGGGCCCCGTCCAGCCACAGCGGGGACTCATCAGTGCCTTGGCGGATGACCGACCAGTGATCGCTGAACGGCGGGCCGAGGGTGTGCCACGTCACCCGCAACGGGAAAGGGTCGAGCAGCCTGCGCTGCCGCTCCTCGCGCGTCCACTGCTCGGCGACGGCATCGGCCGGCATTTCCAGGCGCCGCGCATTGGACTCCGGGAAGAGGGGCGAACGGTGTTACGCGATGCGGTACGTACGCTGATGGTATGTGATCATGCTTAAGGAGTCTCGTCGGCGTCGGATGCGGGATCCTGTCAAGATCGCCATATGCTGCGATTAGTCATGACACTTCTGACGGTGGTGCTGCTTCTCAGCGGCGGCCGTCTCCTAATCGGGCCGCTCACGTTTGAAGACCACGCCGCGCAAGCCGTCTGGACCTGGCGGACCAGCGGTGCGGCGGAGATCTGGCGCAAGGGTTTCGTCCCGGTCGGGGACCTGAGCGCGATGCCGCCGGAGGTGCACAAGCGGATCCAGCATGATGAGGAGTACGGCTGGGTTGTGGCCGGCTCACTCCCCACTTCGCCGGCCGAGGCGCAGGTCCGCTGGGACGACGGGTCCACGATGCGGGTCCCTGTGATCGGGCCGCGAGATGCGCTGCTGGCTCTGTCCCCCTGGCCTGAGGAGTACACCTTTCCCGACGACGAGTCGTACAAGCTGACCGGCGCCACCTTCACGACGATGCGGCTGAAGACCGTACGCGGCATGGCAACCGTGCCCGCGTGGCGGCTGTACTTCTCGAACCTGCCTGGCCCGATCGACCGCGTCGCGGTCGACCGGGACGCGGTCGGCACCGTCGAGGACGCCGTCGGCGACCATGTTTCAGGCGAGCAGGTTACGGACTTCGAGGTACTCGACGAACGCACGCTGCTGGTGAGCTATGACTACGGCTCCTGCAGCAGAGAGCCGCTCGACGTCAGCCTACGAGTCAGCGAGAAGCCGGATGTGGTGGTCCTGGGGCTCTACGTCCCCGATCAGGGCGGCGGCCTGTGCGCGGGCGTTGGCCGATTCGGCCGGGACGTCATCAGGCTGGACGAGCCGCTGGGTGATCGCGTGGTGTTGGACGCATTAAGCAGGCTCCCCGTCCTATGCCATCGTGCGCCTGACGCGTGCCGTTCCAGGAGCGAGTGACGTCGGCAACGCCCGGGGTTCCGAGCCTCTGAACTGAGCGCGGAACCCCCGGCACCCGAGCCACCCGAGCACGGGACCCCGAGACGTAAGCCCTCTCACCCGAACACGGGAGACTCAACACCGCCCCTGCCCTGTACTCCGACCGTTCTCCGCCAACTCCCGCACAACCTGAATGAGCTCAGCCGGATCGAACGGTTTCGTCAGATACGCATCGACTCCGATGCCCCGCCCCCGCCTCTTGTCATCGTCCTGCGCCCTGGCCGTGATCAGCACCACCTTGATGTGGCTGGTCGCCTCCTCAGTGCGCAACCTCTCCGCCGTTGCCCATCCATCCAGACACGGCATCATCACGTCCAGCGTGATGACATCCGGCATGACGTCGAGCACACGTTCGAGACAATCCTGCCCATCGGTGGCGGTTGCGACCTCGAACCCCTCCAGGTTCAGGTTGACCGCAATGAGCTGCCGGATGACCTCGTCATCGTCCACGACCAGTACTTTCCCAAGAACCTCGCCCACGGGCGCAAAGTTAACCTGTAGCGAGGCGGTCACGGGCGGTTTTCACAGGATGCGTTCGAGGAGCGTTATCCGGTGCCGAGTGGTGTCAGGATGCTGATAGCCTTATCACTCGTTGAGCCCCCTTAGCTCAGGGGATAGAGCACCGGCCTCCGGAGCCGGGTGCGTAGGTTCGAATCCTACAGGGGGCACTCGATCTTGAGCAGCGGTTTCGGCCGCTGACCAGGGCAAACAGCGTACGAACGGGCGGGCCTCCAGTCTCACGGAGTCCCGCCCGTTCTCGTTGACGCTCGCTAGCTGTGGGCCAGTTGTGGGCCACGATAGAGCTTCTGACCAAGCCTCGAACAGCGCGGCGACCTCATGTCACGCCCCTGCTTCTTCAGACGCGATTGAGATCGGCGGGTCAGCAGATCCTCCGTATCACCCAGGTGCTGATCAATTCGTCGGCGGCCACGATCATTGTGAGATCGCCTGTGGTGCGCTCGATGGTGATGAACTCGTGGAAGTCGGCATGGACCCCGCCCCCCAGTCGTGGAAGGCCGCGGCCGAGGCCCTTGAGCCGGTAGCGCCTGCTCGCCTGGCGGTCGCGCCGGAAGGCCTCGCGCTTCAGAGCGGCCTGCAACTGCTCGGGAACGTCGCCGTGCTGATGGGCCCAGCCACTCAACGCGGCGCGTTTGGCCTCCAAGAAGGAACACTCCCTCTAACTGACAGCTGTAGCGCCTCGATCGTCGGCGCGTTCGGGAGAACGGGAGCGGTCCGCCCCTGCTGCTCTTGATTTCCTCACGTTGGAGGTTTGTACAGATATAGGAATTAAAAGTCCTATATGACCGTCGCCCGCATCGCCTTAAGATGGCCTGACAGTAGCTCCACCGATGTTCCGGGCGAGCATTGCACGGTATTTATGGAAGCCCGAAAACCATTTCCGGGCAACGATAACCAATTGACAGAGATGCTGCACGCCGTCCGGGTGGCAGCCGCCCCGGGTGAAGCCACCGAGGAACAGATCGCCGCCGCCTACCACCCGTGGTCCAGCAGTTCAGGTGACTGGAGCGCCAGCCTTTCCGATGATCTGTCGGAAATCGCCGTCCAGGTAGGTGTGCCCGCACCGACCACGCGGCGGGAACTGCTCCAGCTCTTGGTGACGGCCGGCCAGGTGATCGCTGAGACGACCTCCGATGAGGTGACCCGCTATCGCCGCTCCACGAAGCCACCGCGTGCCGAGGAGGTGCTGCGCCTGCCGACCGGGCAAGTGGCCATGATCCGGCGTCAGGACGCGTTTCACCGCTACACCTCCTTCGCCGCCGACCTGGCCGCCGTGGCGGTGTGGAGCCCGGGCTGCACCGTCTCGGCGACGTTAGGAGAACTCTCCAGGCAGCTACTGGCCGCAGAAGAGGAGATATGCGAGGCTTGGCGGCGTTCTGAAGAGTATCGGCATGCGGCTTGACCTGCCCGGATGATTTATCGGCTCCCACACGTCATCATCTGTTCATGCGTAGCGTTTTGTCGTTCACGGTTCTTCGACCAGAGGTCACTGAATCCTTGCGGCACTGAACTGCTGGTCCCGGGCTTCGACTCCAATATCACGTGGCGACGATCTAGATACACCGCCCAGATCCTAAGCAGCCAGACGCGTCACTTCGGATGGCCCGGCAGGCTTCGGGGTGGGGGCACCGCCGGATTCAGGGTGAGCTGGCCCGGCTGGGTCACAAGATTGCGTACTCGACGGTGTGGGAGATCGTGAAGAGGGCAGGGACCGATCCCCTCGCTCCTGCGTCATGCGACTCTGATATCTATCTGTGGGGAGTGCTTTGGATCCATCCAGCGCAGCACCTGCAGCAGTTCGTCGACCGGCAGACTGACGCAGCCCGTGGTGGGCGCGCCGCTACTGATGTGAAGGAAGATCGCGCTACCCAGGTAGGGGGTACGGTTTTTGGTGTTATAGGCGATCACGGCGCCGTAGTCGTAAGCCGGGGGAGTCACCATGTTCTCGGGAGCGACCCCCGGATCGGCGTGGCGGGCGTCCACCCACTCGTTGTAGAGGGGACTGGTGGAGTCGTCATTCCACTTGTCGTAGGAGAACGCCTGCCGGTATGGGAACTTCACACCGGGGTCGGGCTTGATCCCGAACATGAAGTCGAACCCGTACGTGCCGGACGGGGTGCGCCCGTCGCCTTCCCGCTTCTGGCTCGGCGGGGCGATGCCGCTCTTGCCGACGTTCGCTGTCCACGGCCCATACGTCTTCACCCAGCGGCTGCCCTCTGCGGTGTAGGCCACCAGTGTGGCAGTGGTCTTCTGGTATGAGTCGGCCGTCACGGTGATGAGCTGCCGTCCCGGCGACGGGGGTGGCAGAGCGGCCGCAGACGCGGACACGGCACGGGCACCGAAGAACCCGCTGAAAATCATGACGAGTGCAAGCAGAGCGGCACTCACGCGGACGGAAGCCATTCTCGGGTCCGCAGGCGCTCTCTGATTGGTGCTGTTCATGCAGGTCAGGCTAGCCAGGCGAGAGGTGTGCTCGGGCGGCGTCCCCGCGCTCTCCGGCAGCGGTCGCGGCGCAGACGTCATCGTCCGTTCTGGGAGAAGTGCTGGTAGTCCTTCTCGCCAGACCAGGATCCGCCCCAGCCCCAGCCGATCTTCTTGAACGCGCGAACGACGTCGTCAGCGGGGTTGATGACTCCTGGCCGGTTCAGAGGCCGCTGAACATAGCCCTTCGCGTTCGTGGGATCGATGGTGCCGCCTGGATAGGGGTGGATGTAGGGATTCTCTCGGGGATTGACGTCGATCGCCAGGCCGTAGGCGTGTTGCGACCAAGTGCCGGTGGTCTTGACGTGCCGGCAGTTGAAGGCCGAGGTGTTGTCCGCCGTCATGGAGGCGTCGTCGCTGCCCTTGTAGACGTCCACCGGCTGCATCTGCCGAATGGGGAAGCGATGACCGTACAGCATCTTGAAGACCGAGACGACCTGGTTGGTCACTGATTCGTTGACCACCAGCTTGCCTGTGTGGGGCCTGCCATCGAAACCCCAGTAGGTCATGCTGATCATTCTGAGATCGTCGGGTTGCACCGGGCATCCACGGCGCCAGGAATAGCGCAGCTGGTCCGGGGACACTGGTGTCACTATGGCGGTGAATTTCTGTGATGTGCCCGAGGGAGAGGGCGCCGGAGGGGACGCCGCAGCCGTCACCATAGCGACGCCGGTCACGCTGAGCAGAACGAGTGCCGCCGCAGCTGGCGTGCGGTGCGGGATGAATGCCATCTCCCCAGGTTAGGCACTCTTCAGCTGCCTGTTCTAATCGATCAGATATGACCGGCCATCGATCCTCTTACGGACATAACGGCAGACTCAGGCCACGCCTGTGGCCGCGATCCGTGTGCCGTCGTAGAACTCGAACCCTGGCCTGCTACGTCCGGCTCGGCGGCGAGTTGGGCCGCCGCGCCCCCTTCCCTGAGGACTATGGCGCTGGCCCGGGCGGCCACCGGAGAAAGGGCCTCAGCGCCTTCATCGACACCGTGGAAGGCGAACGAGCCTCGGTGAGCTGATCGACGAGTACCGACACGCCGCCCGACTCGAGTGCCACAAGCCCATGGATCTACGTGGTCGGCTGCGTCGGTCTCGACGCCGTCACGGTCTCGATGACGCTGGCAGCGAGAAGGTCGATGGTCGTGGGGTGCCGTGGCGCCATGCGTACCTTGCGGGGTTTCCGGTCTCCACGATCCGGCCTGCTGACATGACGAGCATCTGGTCGGCGTGGTCGGCGACCAAGGTCACGTCGTGGGTGATGAGCAGGATTGAGATGTCGAGCTCATGGCGCAGGGTGTCGAGCAGATCCAGGGCCGTAGCGGCGGTGGAGGCTCGCTCCAGCCGTTCAGGGTTCGCTGGGAGCGATCGGATTATCTCCGGCCGAGGGCGCGGAGCTGGTCCTGGTGCAGGGAGGAGACGTTCTGGTCCACCGGGTCGTCGGTGTACTGGTGGATGATCCACTTCTTCCAGGGCGACGGCGGGGTGACCGTGCCCTTGGCCTCGTTGTAGTTGGCCACCCACAGTGGGTACTCGCCCAATCCCTGGCCGTACTTCTCGGCGAAATTGGAATTGGCATAGAAGAGTGGTGTGACGCCGGTCTTGGACTTCACCCGTTGCAGCCATGTCTTGGCCCAGGCGTTCACTCGCGCCGGGGACTGACCGTCGGTCGTTTCCAGGTCGAGGACCAGCAGGTCCCCTGCCTTGGCGGGCTGCTTGTTCACCACGGAGAGGAAGAAGTCGGCCTCTGCGACGGGGTCGTTGGAGGGGCGCCCGAAGTGGTACGCACCGCGCACCATGGGAAGTTTGCCGATCTCCGCCCAGTGACGCGCGAACGAACTGTCGATGATGTCGGTGCCTTCGGTCGCCTTGACGATGCCGAACTGGGCGCCGCTCCCGGCCCAGTCGTAGCTGGATTCGTAGTGGGACATGTCTCGCCCCTCGATGAAGCCATCCGCCTGTGCGGGACCGGCGAGACCGGCGCCCGCCAGGGCGGCGGCCAGGGCCAGCGATACGGTCGCCGCGACCTTGCGCAGGGGGCGGGTCTCGCCGACGAAGGAGGTGTTGATCTTTGGAACACGGAGGGTACGGTGCTTGGCCATCGTGAAGGGGTTCTCCTTGCTTCCATACCGCTTACCGGGTTAGCTGACGGGTTCGGGCGTGGAAGCTGCCCTACGGCACGGCGTGCCGATTCACCCCAATTGGGACGTGGGTCCCCGGTTCCGCGTGTGGCGGATTCAGCGGTCACAGGGCGGTTCTGTGATGGTCTTGCGATGGTCTGGTAACGAGCTGACGAGTCGGACGTATACCTACAAACACCCCATAAGGGTAAATACCTGACAAGCAGGCTACAAGTGGATAGATTTCCAGTCAAGAACGGTCGCCCTACGGCTGGAAGCAGCCGCATCCGCAGCTCGAGGGATACAACTCTCCGGTTGGGAGGGCGTTCCAGCAGGCCGTGGCCGAACTGGTGCGCATCCGCACCGTCCTCGTCGTCGCACACCGTCCGGATCCTCGTAAGAGGTAAACATCGGTGAACGGTCACGTTCAGTGGCGGGGTCCGGCCACGATCTGAAGAACGGGCCAGTACCCCCGGGTCCTTCCGGGGGGGCGCTCGACCGGATCGAACAGGCGCTGAGCATCAGCGCGATGGACTGCACTCTTGCCTGGGAAATACCGTAGGGGGGTATAGTGTTGTAGTAGGTGAGAGGCTCGATGGGAGGCTGGCATGGTCGGATATAGCGGTAGCAAGCAGGATCACGCGGTGCGGCTGCGCCGGGTCGAGGGGCAGGTGCGTGGTCTGCAGCGGATGGTCGAAGACGACAAATACTGCATCGACATCCTGACTCAGGTGTCGGCGGCCACCAGCGCGCTGCGGTCGTTCGCTCTCTCGTTGCTGGAGGAGCATCTGGCTCACTGTGTCGCTGAGGCCACGTTGAAGGGTGGTCCCGAGGCTGACGTGAAGGTCAGGGAAGCCTCTGATGCCATTGCCCGGCTTGTCCGTTCCTGACCAGGGTTGAAGGAGAGATCGATATGAGTACCGCCACCTACATCGTCAAGGGCATGACCTGCGGCCATTGCGTCAGTTCGGTCAAGGAAGAGGTCGGCGAGGTGGCTGGCGTCACGAGCGTGGAGGTCGACCTGGCCAGCGGGCTGCTGAGGGTGGACGGCGACGGTTCCGTTGACGCGGCGAAGATCGTTGCCGCGGTCGAGGAGGCCGGATACGAAGTGGCGAATCAGTCATGAACACCGCAGCCAAGCTCGGTTCCTACATCCTGGGGCTGGTCGTCGTCTTCGGCGGCGCCCTGGGTGCGGGCAAGGTGGTCGGGCCGGTCGGAGCGGCTCCGGCCGACGAGCACGCCGCCATGGCGGCGCCCGCGGCGGAGCATGCGGCGATGGCGGCGCCATCCTCTGAGGAGTCCGGTGAACACAGTGAGCACGCCGCCCAGCAGGTGAGGAGCGATACACCTGGGGGGCTCCAGGTGTCCGAGAACGGTTACACCCTCACCTCGCTGACCGGGGCGATCAAGCCGGGTGAGCCCACCGATTTCCGCTTCACCGTGACGGGTCCGGACGGCAAGCCGGTCACCGATTACCAGGTCGAGCACGACAAGAAGCTGCATTTCATCGTCGTCTCCCGTGATCTGAGCAGTTTCCAGCACGTGCATCCGGAGATGACGCCTGAGGGCGTCTGGTCGGTCGAGCTGACGTTGCCGGAGGCGGGGACGTACCGGGCCTTCGCCGACTTCGCGCCCACCGGCGGCGAGGCGCTGACGCTGGGCACGGACCTGTCTGTGGCGGGCGAGTATGAGCCCAAGGCGTTGCCGCTGGCCGGCCGTACCGCGACGGTCGACGGATACACCGTCACCCTCGACGGCGACCTGACACCGGGGCAGGCGAGTAAGCTCACCCTGAAGGTGAGCAAGGACGGCGAGCCGGTCACCGACCTGCAGCCCTACCTGGGTGCTTACGGGCACCTGGTGGTCCTGCGCGCCAGGGACCTGGCCTACCTGCACGTCCACCCGGACGGCGCGCCGGGCGACGGCAAGACCCAGGCCGGGCCCGAGATCGTCTTCTACGCCGAGGTGCCCAGCGGCGGCGACTACCGCCTGTTCCTGGACTTCCAGCACGGGGACAAGGTCCGTACGGCCGACTTCACCCTCGGCGCGGATAAGACGGCGGCGCCCGTTACGACCACGACTCCCACGGCCACGCCCCTTACGACCACGACCACGACTCCGACGGCCACGCCCAGCGGGCATGGCGACGATCACGGCCACTGAGCGAGAGAAAGGAGAACGGTGATGTCTTCTGTCATCGATGACCGGCAGAACGCGGTCGAGCTCTCGATCGGCGGCATGACCTGCGCCTCGTGCGCCAACCGCATCGAGCGCAAGCTCAACAAGATGGACGGCGTGACCGCGACGGTCAACTACGCCACGGAGAAGGCGAAGGTCACCTTCGGCGAAGGCGTCGCACCTGAGCAGCTCATCGCCGAAGTGGAAAAGGCCGGCTACACCGCGGCGCTGCCCGCTCCGCCCAAGGCTGAGGCAGGCGAGGAAGAGCCGGGGGACGAACTTCAGCCGCTGCGCAACCGCCTGATCACTTCCGTGGTGTTGTCCGTGCCGGTGGTCGCGATGGCGATGATCCCGGCGTTGCAGTTCACGAACTGGCAGTGGTTGTCGCTGACGCTGGCCGCGCCGGTGGTGGCATACGCGGGCTGGCCGTTCCACAAGGCCGCCTGGACCAATCTGCGGCACGGCGCCGCGACCATGGACACGCTGATCTCGATCGGCACCCTTGCCGCGCTCGGCTGGTCGTTGTGGGCGCTGTTCTTCGGTACGGCGGGCACGCCGGGCATGACGCATCCGTTCGCGTTCACCATCGAGCGCAGCGACGGGTCCGGCAACATCTATCTGGAGACCGCGGCGGCGGTGACGGCGTTCATCCTGGCCGGGCGCTACTTCGAGTCCCGCGCCAAGCGCCGCGCGGGCGCCGCGCTGCGGGCCCTGCTGGAGCTGGGGGCCAAGGATGTCGCGGTGCTGCGTGACGGTGTGGAGACCCGCATCCCGAGCGACCAGCTCACGGTGGGGGACAGGTTCGTCGTACGACCCGGCGAGAAGATCGCGACGGACGGTGTGATCGAGGAGGGTAGTTCCGCGGTCGATGCCTCCATGCTGACGGGTGAGTCCGTTCCCGTGGAGGTTGGGCCGGGCGACGCCGTCACGGGTGCCACGGTCAACGCGGGCGGCCGCCTGATCGTCAGGGCCACCCGGGTGGGCGCCGATACCCAGCTGGCCCAGATGGCCAGGCTGGTGGAGGAGGCGCAGACGGGCAAGGCGCAGGTGCAGCGGCTGGCGGATCGTATCTCGGGGATCTTCGTGCCCATCGTGATCGCGCTGGCCATCGGGACGCTGGGGTTCTGGCTGGGCACCGGCGATGGCGTGGGGGCCGCGTTCACCGCGGCGGTGGCGGTGCTGATCATCGCCTGCCCGTGCGCGCTGGGCCTGGCCACGCCGACGGCGCTGCTGGTGGGCACCGGCCGGGGTGCGCAGCTCGGCATCCTGA